>JAIRQZ010000049.1 GCA_031256235.1 Christensenellaceae bacterium
CTCATCACTACCGTCCCTTCAGAATCGTACTCCATCCGATTCGCCCAGTCCGGCTTGCCGGAATCCCTTCGTGGGACGGCCACGGGCGTCATGAGGAAGATGGACGCTTTCGGCTGCGAGCGGTGCCATGTTTATGCGGCCGGGATTGATGCGGTCGGGAATCGCAGTGTATATCGTGCCGTGTAAGGCCTTGACGCCGTGTATAGTAATGACAGAAGTTCCCGCCCCGCATATAGTCGCCCCGCACGAGCGCAAGAAGTTGCAGAGGTCTTCAACTTCGGGTTCGCGAGCCGCGTTAACGATTCGCACACGTTTCTTGCCGATTACCGACGCAAGTATAAAGTTTTCGGTCGCACCCACGCTTGGGAAATCAAGGTACAAATCGGTGTCAATGTGTGAATCGCCTTGTTTGCAACTTATAACTTCATTCTTTTCCTCGATGCGTACTCCAAGGTCGCGAAGACCTTGTAAATGCAAATCGATTGGACGCTCGCCAATTGCACAGCCACCTGGGTAGGGAACCGAAGCCTTGCCGAACCGACCGATAATCGCGCCAAGCACGAAAATACTGCCACGGATTTTTGATGCGGTTCCGCCTGTGACGGCCGAGTAAACAATATCGGAAGTATCAATCACAAGGTCGCCATTGTGAAAACGCGCCTTGATGCCAAGTGTCACAAGAATCTTTAAAAGGTTTTCAATATCGCTTATGCGAGGCACTTTTTTAATGGTAGTTATGCCTTCCGTCAAAATCGTCCCAGCAATAATCGGTAACAATGCATTCTTGGAACTGTCAATTTCTAACGTCCCACAAAGCGGGGCCCCGCCTTTGATATGTAACTTCATATGTTATTGTACGTAGTTACCCCGAAAATTGTTTGACCAAAGAGGCCAAAAAACTTATAATAAAATGTGAAAAACAAAAGATTAATTGCTGTTTTGCTTGTTTTCATTTTCGTCGCAGGCGTTGCAATCTCAAGCGTGTTTGTTTTCAGGGTCTCGGAAATCTCGGCCATGTTCATGCAAAAGCCTAAACTTTTGACGTTTGGTGCAATAGATTCGGAAAAGCAAGAAATCGAAAACACCGCCTTGAAAAAATATTCTGACGAGGCCTCGGAAATTGCCCGCGGAAAAAACATTCTTTTCGGAATTAACCGCAGTAAAATAATTGAATCTATTCAAGCCAACAATCCGCTTGTGCGTGTCACAAATATCGAGGCCAAGTTTCCAAACAAACTTGAAATCCGCGTCCGCGAGCGCATCCCAATGTATTCAATCGAATATGGCGAACACACCGCGGTTATGGACTTCGAGATGCAAATCATAAGCACAGATTTGTCCGTCGCGAACGAATATGTTTATAATCTTATCGACTTGAACAGCCAGTTCGACTTAAGTGAAGACTTTATCGGTTTTGAAATTGGCGATAATTTGAGGATGTATACCGAATGCACCGAGCGTGTTGATACGCTTATATTGATGGCGAAACTGTTTTTTAACCAAGACAACTTTGTTGATGCAGAGAATCAAAAGTTTGACGAGCCCCAACTGTGCCACCTTATCCAATCTATTGACTTTACGGCATCAGAAGCCGATATTTTACCAGGAAGTATGGTAATCAAACTGACCGACCCCGAAAACAACGACAACAGCATAAGAATCGAACTTGTTGACTATCAAACCGAGTTCAATGAAAAATTGCGCAAGGCATGGTACTGTCTTCAAAGCGATACAGACTATCAACGTGGTTTTATTATCTCGGAATATTCCGACGAACACGGTAAAGTGATAGCCCAATGGCTTCCAGGAGTTTAATATGAGCAACTATGTTCTTTACTTCGGAGGCGAAAACATATTTTTGACGGATGTAAAAGCCAATATCAACAATACATACACAACAAAATCATTCGTGCAATCGGAATATAACGGCATAATCAATGGTGAATTTGCCGATCCAGGCGAAATCCCAGGAATCATCGCTAAACTTGTATCTGAAATCAAAGCCCCGAAACAAGGTGCAATAAGTATTGGCGTGCCTTCGTGTTTTTGCTCGGTTGTTTTAAAGCACGAGGTTCAAACTTATGCCAAGCCTCAAAAAATCACCGCAAAAGTCATCGACGGCATGTTGAATGGTGGCATGGTCGCGTATTACAAACTTGACGGTGGCGCGCCTATGCTTGATGTTTCGGGCCAGAGTGCAACCAAAATCGAAGCCCAAGTAAGCCACCTTACAATCGACCCCAAGTTCTTGTCCGCGATAGGGGATTGCTTGACAATAAAAAACTATAAAATTAAGTATATCCCTGTCATGACCGCGGAAGCCAAATATCTTATCGACACTTACGTCCGTGACCGAACATGCGTTTTGATTTCCTGCAAACTTACCGACACTTCCGTTGCTGTCATAGTGGGCGACCAAACCGTTGCGCTTGAAACCTTCGATATGGGTACTGCGCACATAATAAACGAAATAAGCCTTGTAAAAAAAGTCAATTATACAACCGCGCGCAAGATGTTCGAACGCTTTGACAAAGCCGACCGAGACAAAATCGGCGGCATAATCGGCACTCGGCTTGACGACATGGCCGAGCAGATTCAAAGCATAGTCTACCTGTTCGATAAAGACCTTATCAAACGGCCTATATACACCTGTGGAGGTTATACCGACGCACTTGGCGGTGCAATAACGGCCATGAACGCAAAACTTGGATGCGCAATAATTCCGTGTGCATGCCCATTCAAGGAAACAAATCCTCCCGACGTCGTAAGCCGAGATGCTGTGATAATTGAAAGCCTTAAATAAATATCATTTTTTGTCAAAAAGTGCTTGCAAAAAATTTTTCATGTGTTACAATTGAAAATATGAATCTGGTCGAACTGATTGACAAAGAAGGCATAAAAGAAAATGTCACTCCATTTAACGTGGGCGACACCGTTCGTGTGCACTTTAAAATTGTGGAAGGTACCAAAGAACGTATCCAGGTTTTCGAAGGCCTTGTCATTGCGCGTAAAAACGGTGGCATCCGCGAAACCTTTACCGTGCGTAAAATAAGTTTCGGTGTAGGCGTCGAACGTATTTTCCCCGTCAACAGCCCCCGCATCGACAAAATCGAAGTTATCCGCCAAGGTTCTGTCCGTCGCGCAAAATTGTATTACATCCGTGACTTAAGCGGTAAAGCAGCAACCCGTGTTAAAGAAAAAAAGACAGTAAAACCAACCGAAAAGAAACCAAAGAAAAAAAGCGTTACAACTAAAAAACCAAGCCCAAAAACCGAGGCTAAAAAATGAACATACTGCACGACATTAACGACAGCCGCATCACTCCCGAAGAATTTGTTGCTTTGATTGAACGACCAACTGGAACACGCGTAAAATATGAACTTGACAAAGAAACTGGACTTTTGATGCTTGACCGTATCGACGGCTCGGGTATGTTTGTGCCAATGAACTATGGCTTTATCCCTCGCACCTTATGCGAAGATGGCGATGCACTTGATGTCTTTGTCGTAACGTCCGAAATCCTTTATCCTATGTCACTTGTAAAATGCAAACCTGTTGGGCTTATTAGAATGGTCGACGGGGGCGAGCGCGACGAAAAAATTGTTGCTGTACCTGTTGACGACCCAAACAATGATGTCCCGAAAAACACCGTCAACGAAATATATACGTACTTGCAATATTACAAATCTTACAAGAAAAATTATAAGGTTGAGTTGACACCTTACGAAAACAAAGATGCCGCAATCAAAATAATCAAAGAATCCAAGGAAATGTACAAAAAACAAGGGGGCCGAAAGAAATGAAAAGTAATTATGAATGCATGTTCATCATCGCCAACAATGTGACGGAAGAAAAGCGAAACACGCTTGTCGACAAGTTTTCAAAGATGGCGGGTGCGGGCGTCAAGGTCGAAAAAATGGGGCTTAAAAAATTCGCCACCGAAATTGACCACAAAAAAGACGGCTATTATTACTTGATGACCTTTGCGTCGGAGCCACAAATCCCACATGAAATTGGGGCCCTTATGAACATCACCGACGGCATGGTTCGTTATATGTTTGTTAACAAAGATGAACAAATCAAAGGCCGAAAACAAAACGTAAAAAAGGCAAAGCCAAAAGCGGAGGCCAAAAGTGAATAAAGTAATTTTTGTCGGCAACTTGACACGCGACCCCGAACTTTCCACCATTCCAAGTGGCATCTCGGTTTGCAAGTTTTCTATTGCGGTCAACAGAAAGTTCGCTGGTGCCGATGGCAATCGCGAAACCGACTTTTTTAACATCACTGCGTGGCGTGCGCTTGGCGAAAACTGTGGCAAATTTTTGAAAAAAGGCAACAAAGTCTGTGTAGTCGGGCAAATCCAAACCCGCACCTATGAACAGGATGGAGTAAAAAAATACGCCATTGACGTAATTGCGGACGAAGTCGAATTTTTGACACCTAAACAAGGTG
Source organism: Christensenellaceae bacterium (assembly GCA_031256235.1). Classification (GTDB taxonomy): domain Bacteria; phylum Bacillota; class Clostridia; order Christensenellales; family UBA1242; genus WQSK01. Next base: position 4,453 of record JAIRQZ010000049.1, read on the forward strand.
GCGACTTCAGCGCCGCAGGGGAAATGACCCCAGTCGCAGACGACAGTCTGCCATTTTAAGGAGTAAATCATGGAAGAAGTAAAAAACGAAGTAACAACCGAAAACCCCGACCAACAACGTGAAGAAGGCTTCCGTGGCCGTCGTGGTATGCAAAAACCAAAGCGCCGTGTGTGCAGTTTTTGTATGAACAAAATCGCATATATTGATTATAAAGATATCAATCGTCTTAAAAAATACCTTTCCGAAAAAGGCAAAATCATATCCCGCCGTCAAACAGGCCTTTGCGCCCGTCACCAACGCGAATTAACAACCGCAATCAAACGCGCACGCAACATGAGCCTTATTTAAGCACTTGTCAATGGCAAGCCGATTTTCATAATCTAAAGTAATGGAATTTAACGGCAAACGAATCCACTTTATAGGCATCGGCGGCGTCTCAATGGAAGCACTTTCAAGGCTTTGCGAAATCGACGGTGCGGTCGTGTCGGGTAGCGACTCCAGCATCCCGCCTGGGCATGTTGAAGCCAACATACACAAAGACTTGGACCTTGTCATTATCAACGGCGCAATCGCAGACGACAACC
>JAIRQZ010000003.1 GCA_031256235.1 Christensenellaceae bacterium
ACACGGAAAATCGCCGTAAGCGCGCACACAACCAACACATCGTGTAAAAGCGCCACCATAGCGGCAATACCGCTTGTAAGTTTGAATCGGAACAAAATGTAAATCAAAATCGCAATCAAGGTCACGGCAATGGATATGAAAGTCATCATAATGCGTTCGCCCGATGCCGAGGCCGAAATGCTTTCCGAGTTTTTGATTGTGACGCTGTTGCCACTCGCGTTTGTCACGCCAGTGATTTTTTCACCGATTTCGTCGCCGACCTTGTCCATGTCAAGTCCGCGTTTGGCTTGATACTTGATACTTAAGCCAAGACCCGTTGTGTTATTGCGTGGCGTCGATATGTCGTACTTGATGCCTTTGGATTTAAGGTAACCTTCCACGGCACCTTTGGCGGTTGGAACATCGGCTTCAGACGAAAAGTTTGTTGCCTCGATAACACTGCCACCCGTAAAGTCAAGACCAAGGTTAAACCCGACATTAGGAATACAAATAAATACAACTCCGACCAAAATCAACACAAGCGGTGCGATAACATACCATTTAGCCTTTGCGGAAATTTTAGTATTCGGGTCATAAAACTTTGACCACATTTTGTTATTTTTATCACGTAAATTTTTGAACATCATTTGCTTTCTCCAAAGTTCAGAACGCGCTTTCGGGGCTTTTCGGCTGTCGCAGTTTGTATTTCGCCAATGTACGGGTTGTTGCTTTCAAGTTTAAGCCTTTTTGCGTTGTTCGGATTGACGCAAAGATAAAGTTTAGAGAACGAGCGCGTAATGACAAGCGAGCAAAACATCGAAATCATGACGCCAAGGACAAGTGTAATGGCAAAGCCTTTGATTGGGCCTGTCCCAAGAAAGTACAATACCGCGGCACCGATGATTGTCGTGATGTTACTGTCGAAAATCGCCCAAAGTGATTTTTGAAAACCGCCTTGTACAGCAACGGCAAGACGCTTGCCCGATTTGAACTCGTCCTTGATACATTCAAAGATGATGATGTTGGCGTCGACCGCCATACCAAGCGATAGGATTATGCCCGCAATGCCTGGCAAAGTTAATTGGACGGCATTGACAAGTGCAAGCGCACCCATGAAAAGCACCATATAAACAATAAGCGCCAAGTTGGACATAAGCCCAAGGTCACCATAACGCAGGTACATGAAAATAAATATAAAAATAATTCCGATGACAAGCGCAATGATACTGCCCGTCAATGCCCCGCTTCCAAGCGTTTGCGGAATGTTACTTTGTTCGGCGATTACAAGTTTGACCTCGAAAAGACCGCTTTCAATTTGCAATTTAAAGTCTTCGGCCTCGGCACGTCCAGGGCGCGAGCCGTCGGATTTTGTGCCCAAGGTTATCACAGTAGTATTATTCGAGCCCGCATTGGCGTCCGAGATTGTGACCTCGCGGAACAGTTTGCCGTTTCGGTAAATATAGGTGCTACCGCCTTGTCCGACGGTAGTAACCATGTCGCGAAATTTTTTGCCACCTCCGCTGGTGAAAGTTAATAACACGCCCCAATCATAATTTTCGGGGTTTTGATATACGGATACCTTTTTAATGTCGGATGCCTCGACAAGTTTGTCGGCAGTTTCGCTGTTTTCTTTTCGAAAATCCAAGGTCGCGGGGTCACCGATTGCGCGGAAAATTTCATCGGTTTCGTTAAGGCCAGGAACCTCGACACGGATTTTATAATTGCCTGCGTTGCCTTGACGTTGGACTGTTGCCTCGGTCAATCCCGCATTACTCAAGGCATTCAACAATCTGGCTTCGGTTGCCTTTACCGCATCAAGCGACGGCGTAGGGTCACCGTCGTTTTGAGGCTCGCAATCAAACACGGCCAAAATTCCGCCCTTAAGGTCAATGCCCATCTTTTCTTCGATTGCCCCAGCAAAGCCCACAAAGCGCGTTGTTGTGAATGGAATCCTGAAATTGACAAAAACTGCCGCGACGCCAATCGCGGTTATCAAGCAGATGACACAAAACTTTATGATGGCTTTTCTTTTTGTCATTTTACTCCAAAGGTTATTTAGTTTACAACAAGCAATCTTGCAAGTCAACATAGTTATTGACTGAATATATAAAATAATGAAGTCAATTTTTTCGGGAGTTTGTACTGCACTGGTAACGCCTTTCAAAAACGGCGAAGTTGATTACGACGCATTTGAAAAAATCCTGGAATTCCAAATTAAAAGCGGGGTCAATGCCTTATGCATCTTGGGAACAACTGGCGAAGCCCCAACATTAACTTTTGATGAAAAAATCGAAATCGTAAAGTTTTCGATTGCAAAAGTTAACGGCCGTGTCCCGCTTGTGTTCGGAATCGGTGGCAACAATCCAAAAGAAATTATAAAACTTGGACTCGAGGTAAAAACATGCGGAGGCCAAGCAGTAATGCTATCAAGTCCCTATTACAACAAATGTACCCAAGCGGCGGCAGTTATCTTTTTCCACAGCATCGCCAATGCCATAAAGTTACCAATGATTGTATACAACGTACCAGGGCGCACAGGAATGAATTTAGAGCCCGCCACATTGCAAAAAATTTGCGAAAACAAATGGGTTGCAGGCATAAAGGAAGCAAGCGGGAACATGACGCAAATCATTGATGTTGTTCGCCTTTGTCCAAAAACCGCGGTCTATTGCGGTGATGACGGGTTGGCCTTGCCATGTTATGCGTGTGGCTGTAAGGGCGTAATATCCGTCGCATCCAATGTACGTCCGAAAGAAACGCTTGAAATTATGACAATGAAATCGCACGAGTTGTTTTTAAATGAAATCCCTTATTACAAGGCCCTGTTTTGCGAAGTCAATCCCGCCCCCGTAAAGTACGCAATGTCCCTTATGAACTTGTGCCAAGCCGATGTCCGCCCCCCATTGACACAGTTGTCCGAAAAAAGTATTATGGACTATGGCTTTTGTCAGTTTTTCAAGCCAGTTGATTCTCGAAAACTCAACCGCAATAAGTAACGCCTTTATCGAGGAGCACTTGCCGACATGCAACGGCGATTGTGCGCGCGTGTACTTGTACGGGCTTTATATGTGTGGCAATGCAGGCCGCTATGACAATACAATCGAACATTTTGCCAAAGCCATGAACTTAAGCGAAGACGATATCACAAGCGCATTCATGTACCTGCAGGGTCAAGGCCTTGTCCAAATCCTGTCGGTCAAGCCTTTCCAGGTCAAATACCTCCCCGTCAAGGCAGGCTCGGCCAGGCTTAAAAAATATGAAGACGGCAAATACAACGATTTCAATATTCAAATCCAAGCCATTATCGAAGGGCGCATGATTTCAAAGACCGAGTACGAAGAGTACTATTATTTTCTTGAAAGCCTGCATGTCCAACCCGAAGCGCTTATCATGATTGCAAAATACTGCGTGGACGTTACAAAAAAAACAAACATCGGGTACCATTACATTTTGAACATTGCAAAAAACTGGGCATATGCGGGCACCAAAACCGTCGAAGCCGTGGAAGAAAAACTTGCAGTCCAAGAATACGACACAACCGAGGTTGCAAAGATTTTAAAAATCCTTGGCGTCAAACGCAATGCCGAGCCAAGCGATTATCAACTGCTTGAAGGCTGGCGTCTTAAAGGATTTGAAGAAGAAACTTTGCATTCAATCGCAACCTTTTGCAAAAAAACTGACCGCAAAAAAATCGAAGACATTGACGATGTCGTCGAAAAGTTTTATAAACTTGGCATTACCACGCCGTCGGGGATTGATGCGTATATATCGTCTATGGTCACAAGGGACAAAGCCATAAAGGAAATCGTATCTGGGTTTGGCCTTTCCCGGCCCGTAGCCAATATCGACCGCGACTTTTATACTACTTGGACGGACACATGGAATTTTACGCCCGAAATCATAAATTACGCCGCCACTCTCTCGATAGACAAAAGTTCGCCCATGGCGTATCTTAATAAAGTCCTTGCAAGTTGGTTCGAGAAAAAAATCACAACACTTGACGCAGCCAAGAAAAGCGGTTATACCGTACCTGCGGTAAACATGACGCGACACAGTTACAGCAGCGAACAATTAAAAAGTTTATTTGCAAATTTTGACGAGGTGAAAATTGAACGAAGAAATTAAAATGGATACCGAGTTTTTCAAGGCCTTTGCCA
>JAIRQZ010000043.1 GCA_031256235.1 Christensenellaceae bacterium
CGCGTGGGCGCGGTCAAAGCCATAATACATGATTTGCGTATATGTCGCCGTTTTGTCAAGTTTGCCGACGATTTCTATGGAATCTCTGTTTAATAAAACGTCATCATAAGGGTTCTCGCCGTTCGCGTCGGGATAGATTTTGACTTGCTCGTCACGCTTTGCGACGATACGGGCGTTGGGCACAAATTTTTGGCGATCGGGGCCAAGGAATGAATCCATGACATAGCCTTTATCCACGTATCCTACAAATGCGCCAGTTGCCGTAGGATTCCCATTTGCGTCGATTCGGATTTCGTAATATGTTCGGTCTTTGCTGTCAATAACCGTGATTTCGCGATTGATTTTAAGTCCCAAATCCGACGTCACAGGGGTGTTATCGGTAAGCCCGCCAAAGTTTCGGTTAAGGCGGTTTATTATAAGGGCTGTGTCCTGAAACGGATATTTATAGATAGGGAGTTTGTGCATCAACACGCGCGCGGAATAGCCTACCCAGTTATTGCCTTGGTCATATGGCGTATTTTCGGCGTGAAAGTTAAGCGTTTTGGTTGAAAAGTCCACGGCCTTAAGGTCGGTATTTTTTACGTACAGGGCTTGAGATTTGTAAAGAACGTATGAGTAGCCAAAACTTCCGCCGTATCCGACTTCATCGGTCGCGGCGTCTGTTCCGTCGGCATTGAAAAGGTGGCTTACCCCCGACAGGACTTGTACCTTTTCATTGGCATCAAGTTTTAACTTGGGTTGAATTTCATTTGGATACTTGAATAAAATTGTTGGTTGCTTTGTTTGCATGAAAAGATTTGCCGATATCGGAGCATCGTTCGTGGGCGGGATTCCTTGGATTTCGACAAAATCAATTTTTAAATCGCGCCATTTCAAATGAGTATAAAGCGTTGGATTCCAATAATCGTCGATAAGGAACGATTTTATATCGTGGGGTTCTGATGCGACGGTGTAATAAACCCTGCCTGTAACACGGTCAAGGCTCCATTTCCCGGCAGGAGGTATGGGACTTATGCCTGAAAACACATCAACATCGGTTATAGGCAAGCCCAAGGCGTTTGTAAGCGGTTCGGATGGGATTTCTCCGATATACTCGCCTTTGTATTCGACCTTGTTTCTATCGTTGACAGTGAAGTGATAAACCGTACCGTCTATGTGTGTCAAATATACATTTTGCCAATTATCATAGGTGATGCTGTTTATTGATGCCGTTAATTGCGCTTCTTGGTGGGTGGTGTTTGGAGCAGTACGCGGGAAGTCGACCACTTCGATACTTGTCCCATTTGTGGACATAATTTTTACACCTGCGATGTCTGCAACGATGTATCGGCTTTCGTCAAGTACCAATAGTGTGCGGACAAAGCAATGATATCCGATGTTTTCTACATGATACGGATATGTAATTTTGTCATATGTCTTGTCTTCAAGGCGATAGATTTTTTCGTCGGTCAAGGGATTTGTGTAAACGATGTCTTTGTCTTCGTACGGGCCGTTTTTGAAACTTGTAGCAAAACTGTTTGTCGCTTTTATTTGAAAGCCTAAAAATCCGCACGCAAATGCAATGCAAACAATGGCAAACGGTAAGAACTTTTTCACATCATATTTTTTCATTCTGTCAGTGTTTTGTCAAATCTTTTAAACACTCGTGTATTATGTCACAGTTCAGGGTCGTCATACACTGTATCGATATCGTTTGATGACGGGCGCGCTGGTGGGCTGAAAATAAAATTGTCATGGTGCAAAGGTTTGCGCTCGTGACGGGCGAACCAACTTGACCGTATCGGAAAGAACGCAAAGAAAACCACCATTACGACGAAGAACAAACTTAAAAATAAAGGGAAGAACATGAGAAAAAGGATACACAAAAAGCAACAGGAGTTTTTTAAGAATAAATCGCGAAATCGGTGGATTTTTGGCGGAAACCGAACGGGCAAGACTTGGGCAGGCGCCGCGGAGGCTGTGCGCTTTGCAACAACAAAAAAATGCGAGGGTTGGGTTGTAAGTCTTTCAACCCAGGTCCAACGAGATGTTGCGCAAAGGAAAATTTTGGAGATGCTTAAAGGCAGAGAAATTGAATGCATTATGCTTAAGGGCAAATCCGAGTTTCCCGAGCGTGGTATTATTGATTTTATTAAAGTCGATGAAAGCATTATAGGGTTTAAAAATTGCGAGCAAGGTCGTGAGAAGTTCCAAGGCACAGCCCTTGATTGGGTTTGGTTTGACGAGGAACCAAGCGAAGACATTTACGAGGAATGTCTTGCTCGGCTTTTGGACCGCGGTGGCCGTATCTGGGGCACGATGACTCCGCTTAAGGGGCGTACTTGGATTTACGACCGAATTTATTTGGCAAGCACAGTGCAATCCGAAATTGCGGTTTTTCAATGGGAATGGTCGGACAATCCGCATCTTAACAAAAAAGAAATTGAACGTATGGAAAGAAACTATAGCGCCGAGACCCTTGAAAGCCGAAAATACGGGCGGTTTATTGAAGGCCTTGGCATGGTATTCAAGGAGTTTGGTGATGATAACATAATAAAAGATGGCAGTGTTTTGTCACAAAAAAATAATTGGGTATATACTGGCATCAGCATTGACCCTGGGTATAAAAACCCGACGGCGGTGCTTTGGTTTGGTGTTGACAGCCAAGACAGAATCTTTGTTATTGACGAATACAAAGAATCCGAACAAAGCGTCGAACAAATCGCAAAAATAATAAAGCGTAAAAACAATGAACTTGGCTTTATGCCAAAAAACATTTTCATTGACTCGGCGGCTTCGGCCGAAACCTTTGGTCAACCCGAAAGTGTCGTACAGCAATTCAAAAACTTTGGGATTAATGTCGACACAAAAGTGGACAAAAATGTTTTGGGTGGCGTGCACTTCATGAAAAGTTTGTTTTGCTCGGCCGATAATACCCGCAAGTTATTTGTCTATCCTCATTGTGTCCAACTTGTAAAGGAACTTCGCGGATACTTTTGGGGCGACCACAACAAGCCAGTCAAAAGAAATGACCATTGCATTGATGCGCTTCGTTACTTTGTGATGTCGCTTGACGATGTAAGGCGGAATGTTGTACAGGTCACGTCTTTGCCCGTCAAAAAACCAAACATATTTGATAAACACAAAAGGAGTATAATGAATGAAAGACACTAATCGCGAACTTGTAAAGAATGTCCTTGATGACTTTGAAATTCGGAAAGAAGCACGCAAAAATCTTGAACTTGGGTGGCAACTTAACATGGATTTTTACAAAGGACTTCAAAACAACTATGTCACTAACATGGACATCGTGGCGGTGGGCGGGAAAAGATACTATTGGCAACAACGTGAAGTCTTTAACCACATAGGTGCACTTGTCGAATCACGTCTTGCAAAACTTGCAGGTGCGAAAAGCGACGTAGCAGTTGTCCCGTTAAGTGACACGGACAAAGACGTCAAGTGCGCAGAAAAATGTGAAAAGGTTATCAAGGCAGTCTTTAAGCGACTTAACATGAAGTCGCTTGTTGACCAAGCAAACATGTGGGCCGAGATGACGGGAACGGGTTTTTACAAGGTCGTTTGGGATAACAACAGCGGTCGCGAACTTGGCGACATTAATGGGGCGCCTGTGCGTGACGGAGACGTAAAAATCGTAGTTTGCAGTCCCTTTGAAATTTACCCCGATAATTTACATGCAGGTGATGTTGACCAACTTTCAAGTATTATCCATGCTAAGCCTTATACAGTCGAGATGATTCAAAAAACTTGGGGTGTAAGTGTCGCGGGAACAGACATCGAGGTACACGGAAAAGGAACTTTGAAAGATGCCGCGATGGTCATTGAACGTTACAAGGACGGCGAACTTGTTATTGTCGCGGGGGACAGGTTGCTTTATCGCGGTGCCTACAATATGGCCCCGTTTGTCAGGCAAACAAGCGAGAGTAGCCCTGGATGTTTTTACGGGCGAAGCGTGATTGAACGTGCTATACCCGTGCAAAGGGCTTACAATGCAGTCAAAAACCGAAAATCCGAGTTTTTGAACAGGCTTGCCTGTGGTGTCCTGTCTGTGCAAGAGGGTAGCGTTGATGTCGAGGCTTTGGAAAACGACGGCCTTGCGCCAGGTGCGATTATCACGTACAAGCAAGGTATGGACGCCCCGACATTCATGAGTGGTGGTATCGTCCCAGAATCTTTGGAACGCGAGGAAGAAAGGTTGTTGTCAGAGTTGGCGACGATTACTGGAGGCTTGGACATAAGTCGTGGCCACATCGGAAATGTGTCGGGAATCGCACTTGAGATTATGGTCGAACAGGACAGGCTTCGCATAAAGCGTGCCATCGAGTCGGCGCAAAATGCCCGCGTGCTTGTTGCGACCAAGGTGTTGCAACTTTACAAACAGTACGCAAGTGTTGCGCGAATTGAACGCCTGACAAAAGGTAAACTTGTGGAAATTTTTACCTTTTCAAATAAAGACATCACAAGTGATGAAGTAGAGATAGAGGAGAATGAATAAAATGGAACAAGATGAAAATTTGGGACAACTTTCTGCAGTCGACGGCGAAGGCCCCAAAAGCGAGTTTGGCAAATTCGATAACCTTGACAATTTGTTAAGGGCCTATGAACAACTTGAGCAACGGTTTACATGGAAATGCCAAGAAATGGCGGAAATGACGGATAAGCAGGGTCAGGCTAGTGTAGCAGTTAACAAAGCACCCATCGCCCCGGATGAAGCCAGTCGTGACGAGATAATCAAGGAATACTTGACCTCGATAGCGACACGAACGCCCGCACCTACGGTGATAACGGGACAAAGTGATTTTGTAATCGGTGCGAAAGCCGAGGCCAAGTCACTTCGCGACATGGAAAAGGTCGCGGAAAATTATTTTAAGACAAAGGAGAAATAAAATGATTACAATTCAAAGTGCCGAGTCCGCATTAAAAAATATTTATTTGGACACGGTCATCAACGACATCAAT
>JAIRQZ010000044.1 GCA_031256235.1 Christensenellaceae bacterium
AAGTACAAACATCGAATCGCAGTCGCAGGCACCCATGGCAAAAGCACAACCACCGCGATGATAGGGGCGGTCCTTGTTGCAAGTGGCCTTAACCCCACCGTACATAACGGCGCACGTCCAAACCTTGTGATTGGTGGAAAGGACTTTTTTGTTACCGAGGCATGTGAATTCAAGCGTAGTTTTCTTGCATTGAACCCGACCGTTGCTGTGGTCACAAACATAGATGCCGACCACTTGGATTGCTATCGTGACATTGACGAAATTCGCGAAACATTTGCCAAATTTACTGGCAAGGCCACAAAAGTTATAACTCACGACAGCGACGACATGGCGGTCGAGTTATCAATACCAGGCGCGCATAATGTAGGCAATGCCGCGCTTGCCGTCAAGGTCGGGTTACACTTTGGAATCCCAATCGACACGATTAAGGCGGCATTAAAGGCTTTTGGCGGCGTAGAGCGACGCTTTCAAACGATTGGGAAAGTCGGAAGTGCCCAAGTTATAGTCGACTATGCCCATCATCCGACCGAGATAGAAACGACCATTCAAACCGCGCAAAGCATATACGGTGACAAGTTTTTGGTCGTGTTCCAACCACATACTTACACTCGGACGATTGCGCTGTTCGACGATTTTGTGGCCACATTAAAAAAGTGCGATTGCGTAATGTACAAGACCTTTTCGGCACGCGAAAAGCCTATGCGCGGTGGCGATGCAAGTGACTTGGCAACCACGCTTGGGGTCGAATACTTTGATGTCAAAAAGTCACTTCAAAACTATATAAAAAAAGTTTCAAAAAACTACAAAGCAATAATTTTGACGGGCGCGGGCGACATCAACAAAGTTTTATCTTATTAATGATTTTTCCATAAACAGATAACATATGCGGCTCGGTAACTTTTTGTACAAAGTCTTCAAAGGTCAGCCACGCAATCTTGCTGTTCTCGTCGGGTTGGATTCGCAAGTTCTGGTTTTCGTTTGCAACAAATACTTAAGTTGCATTCAAGTGAATATGGGCGGGGACAAATGCGCCTTTACGCGTGTGAGGTAATACGCATAAACTTTCAATCGCAAAAATGCCATCCGTGAACGGCTTTATATTTTTCAAACCACTTTCTTCTTGGATTTCCTTTAAGACTACACGTAAAAAGTCGTCGTCACCGTCATTGTGCCCACCAAGCCAGGCCCAACTTTTATAGATATTATGCCATGCGGACACAAGTTTAGTTTTTTGTTTGTTGATTACAAACGCGCTTGTGGTGAAATGTACAAGAGTGCTTTCACGCGTCAACGAATTTGGTATGGTTTCGGCAACCTGTAAAAACAATTTCTTGTCGACCTCTTCTTGTTCGCATGTCGGTTTGTATTCATTTATCGCTTTTATAATCTTTTGCATATCCAAATATAGTATACCGCTTGACATTGGTCAATAATTGTTTATAATTAATGCTATGAAGAAAAACATTCATCCAAATCACCACAGCGCCGAGTTCCAATGTGCGTGCGGGAATAAATTTATGTGTGCGACCACAAAACCTGGCGACGTAGTCAAGGTCGAAATTTGCGCGGCATGCCATCCGTTCTTTACAGGCAAGCAAAAAATCGTCGACACCGCAGGTCGCGTAGAAAAATTCAACAAACGCTACGAGAAAAAATAATGACCGCACCGCTTGCTTATCGTTTTGGCGGGGCTTTTTTTTGCGAGTTACCTTTTTATGTGAACAAACATGTATTAATCCCGCGATTCGACACCGAAGTTTTGGTTGAAACCGTAATCCAAAATTGCAAAATTAAAAGCAAAATACTTGATATGTGCACTGGCAGTGGGTGCATTGCGACGGTTTTGGCATTGCACGACCTTTTCGTGACTGCAAGTGATGTTTCGCGTTCGGCATTGCGCGTCGCACGAAAGAACGCAAAATTGCACGACGTGAAAACTGAATTTGTAAAAAGTGATTTGTTTTCGGGCTTGGCGAGGCGAAAATTTGATGCCGTTGTATGTAATCCTCCGTATGTCAAAACAGGCGAAATCGGAAAGTGGGACAAAAATATTTTGCACGAACCGCGGATTGCGTTTGACGGTGGCCCCGACGGATTGGACTTTTATCGCAAAATTATCGGCCAAGTGAGTGAGTACTTGACAAATAACGGCCAAATCTTTTTTGAAATTGACCGCGAACAGGGCAAAGCCGTCGAAAATCTTTTGCGCGAACGCAACTTTTGTGATATAAAAATTGTTAAAGACAAGCAAGGTCTTTCAAGGGTGGTTCATGCGCGAAAACGAATACTTTGAACAATTAAAACAAAACATCGAAAAAGCAAGGGCGATTATCAACGCGGGTTCCGACGCGGAGTTGGTTGCGTTGGCGCAGGCTGAAATTGACGAAGCCGAGGCAATACTTGGAATCCGCAAAGTGGCAAGCGTTTCAACGGAAGATGGGAGAGACCGATGCAACGTAATTATCGAGATTCGGCCTGCCGCGGGTGGTGACGAGGCCGCGTTGTTTGCGGGCAGTCTTTTCCGCATGTACAACGGCTTTGCGACAACCAATGGCTTCAAGGTCGAACTTATCGACATGGATGAAACCGACATCGGCGGAATCAAGGACGTGTCTTTTATGGTCATAGGCGACGGGGCATATTCAAAACTTAAGTACGAAAGCGGGGTTCACCGTGTTCAACGTGTCCCCGACACCGAGGCAAGCGGTCGCATCCACACAAGTACTTGTACAGTTGCGGTTTTGCCCGAGGCTGTCACAGTGGACTTTAAAATCGACCCGCAAGATTTACGTATTGACGTGTATCGCAGCAGCGGGGCGGGTGGACAACACGTAAACCGAACCGAGTCCGCCGTTCGTATCACCCATTTACCGACGAACATTGTTGTAACTTGTCAAGACGGACGCTCGCAAATCAAAAACAGGGAAACCGCCATGCGGGTTTTGCAATCGAAACTTGCCGAGTTGTATCAGTCACAAG
>JAIRQZ010000050.1 GCA_031256235.1 Christensenellaceae bacterium
TCGCAGGCGAAGCAGGCGTACACTTCTTTTCGATTTCGGGTTCGGACTTTTCCGAAATGCTTGTTGGCGTTGGCCCAAGCCGTATGCGCGACCTTTTTGAAACCGCAAAATTAAACGCCCCCGCGATTATCTTTATTGACGAAATTGACTCGATTGCCCGCATGCGTGGCGTAGGTGTTTCTGGTGTGTCCGATGAAAACGAACAAACATTGAACCAATTGCTTGTCCAAATGGATGGCTTTACAAAATCCGAAGGCGTCATTGTCATCGCGGCGACTAACAGGCCAGATGTTCTTGACCAAGCCCTTCTTCGTCCAGGTCGTTTCGACCGCCAAATCATCGTACAACTTCCTGACGTCAAAGGTCGCGAACAAATACTTGCGGTTCACGCTAAAGGCAAACCCCTTGGCGAAGATGTGGACTTGAAACGTGTCTCGCAAATTATCTCGGGATTCTCGGGCGCGGACATCGAAAACCTTTTGAACGAATCTGCAATTATTGCAGCCAAAAAAGACAAACTTAAAATTAACATGTCGGACATCACCGAGGGCATTAACAAGGTGCTTCTTGGCCCTCAAAAGCGAAGCCGTATAATCACCGATGAAGACAAAAAAATCACCGCATATCACGAGGCTGGGCATGCAATCGTTTCGCGTATGTTGCAACCCGACAAAACTGTCCAGGAAGTTTCAATCATCCCTCGCGGTATGGCGGCGGGGTACACCCTGACCAACGAAAAAGACGTTGAAACAAGCCACAAATCCAAAAAATTCCTTACAACGCAACTTGCGATGCTTATGGCGGGGCGCGTAGCCGAGCAAGTCTTCATCGGCGACACATGCACAGGCGCATCACATGACTTGAAAGTCGCAACCGATTTGGCCGAGCGCATGGTAACAATGTTCGGCATGTCTTCAAAACTTGGCCCACTTTATTATGGCAAAGAAGAAGAAATGGCACTGCGTTTGTATAACGCACAAAACCCACGTTCCGAGCACCTGCAATCCGTCATTGACGAAGAAATCAAAATCCTTATTATAACTGCGGAAAAACAAGCCACAGAAATTTTGACCAAATCAAAGGCCAAGGTTGACATTATGGCCGAGGTCCTGCTTGCCCGCGAAACAATCTATGCCGCCGACATAGCCCTTATTATGGACGGCCAAAACGCAAAAAACATTATTGTCGAAATGGAAAAACGCGACAAAGAAGCCAAAAAACAGGAACAAAAGGACAAGGTCGAGGCCGAGTTGGAACTTTTGAACCGCGACCTTGAACTTATCCTTAAAAACTCAAAGCGCTATGTCGACGCCAAATTGGCCGAACCAGAAAAACTTGAAGCCTTGCAAAAAAACTTTGAACTTGCGCGCGACGTAATCAAAAAAGGTGGCACATTGACGCAACTGCCCACCCTTGACAATTTGGACGAGTATGCTAAAATCTTGAAGGAGAGCAAACAAGACGATGAAGTCAAATGACAAGGAACCAAAAAAAGGGTCGAAGTTTAGTGATTTGTTCGGGTTCAAAAAGCCCGAATGGATGAAAAACGTCACGCGACGTATGGTTATAATTTGGGCCGTTTCTTTCCTTGGATTTTTGGTTTTCGGTTTCGGTACCGTGGCAATTGTCATGGTCGCAATCCCAAAAAACTATGGTATAAGTATCAACTATGACAATGTGTTTATGGTTGAATACAAAAACGAAAAGCACACTAAACAATTATTTTTAAAAGAAGACTCTTTACATGCCGAACCGATGAAAGACATCTTAAAACGGCTTTCAAATGGGGGCAAAACTAATGCTCTTACGAATTTGTTCCGTGGTGCGGATTCGCAAGTCATTGAAACCAACAACACAAACACAATTTACACGTCCACATTTGAAAACACCTATGCACAAAACGCAATTATAATTCGATTCCAAACACCGCAACACAGCCTTGAATCCATATCGCGCACCGAATATAAACTTGCCTCGGCCGAGGCCAACGCTACGCGCCGAATTTTTGAAATCATGATACCTCTTGATAATGTGGACAACCGTTTTCAATCACAAACTTGGTATCTTATTACAAGCGACCCAAATAAATCGTCTTCGGGTAGTTCGATGAGCATATCAACCAAAATCTCTACTTACGGCAACTATAGTAAACTATGGGCATATGTGAATGACCTCGATGTCAAACTCTGATAAAACCGACACCATCGTTGCAATAGCAACTCCGCGTGGAAATGCTGGAGTAGGTATTATACGTTTAAGCGGGCCCAAAAGCCTGCACATTGCTTCCGAAATTGCTAATATACGCAAGGAGCCTCGCGTTGCCAACTTTGTTATAATTAATGTCGGACAAATCCGTGACAAGGCAATCGCAATTTATTTTAAATCGCCTCAAAGTTTCACTGGTGAAGATATCGTCGAATTACAATGCCACGGTGGCGCGTTGTTACTCGACAAGATTGTTGACGCATTGATAAAGCACGGCGCCCGTCTTGCAAAGCCTGGAGAATTCACACGCCGTGCCCTTTTGAATGGGAAACTTAGTTTAACGGACGCCGAGTCGCTTATCGACACCATCCACGCGGAAAGCGATGCGGAATTGACGGTGGCGGGCAACTCAAGCGAACTGCACGTCAAAACCAAATCCATCGAACAGGAACTTACGGGAATTTCTGCACAAATCGAGGCCTGTCTCGACCACCCTGACGAGGTAACACTTGACACAATCCTATTGAAAAAACAACTTAACGCTTTTTTGAAAACGCTATCTTTGTTTACCGATGCCGCACAAACTTCGCACTATATTTATAATGGCATCAATGTCGCAATCTTGGGCGAGCCTAATGTAGGTAAAAGTTCTTTATTCAACCAACTGTTGGGGCATGACCGCAGTATAGTCACCGAAATTGCGGGTACAACAACCGACCTTGTAAGTGAGACTATGCAAGTCGGCGGATATAAGGTTCGCTTGACCGACACCGCGGGAATACGCGACGGTGCAGGGAAAATCGAAAAACTTGGCATTGAAAAAAGTCTGCGGGTGGCTTGCGACTGCGACATCGCGCTTGTATTCGACGACACTGCGTTGAAACTTGTGAAAGACAAACCCTATATCTGCGTCACACGCAACTCAAGTATTGATACGCTTAAGAAACAAATAATCGAAAAGACCATAGGTATATTGCCGAAACTGCAGTCCCGCGCGGTGGCCAACACACGGCAAATCAACGAGTTAGTTTGTGCAAAAATCGCGATTGAATCCGCGCTTAAAAACACCGCCGCCGACCTGCTTGCGTCCGACATACAAACTGCCTTGTATCATATCTCGAACATAACGGGCACAAATGCCTCCGAGGCTGTTCTTGACGAAATCTTTTCGCGCTTTTGCCTTGGCAAATAAAGGTGTATACTATACCCGTGTCAAATGTGCTTGAAAAACTTAAACTTGTCCCGCACACTGCGGGTGTTTATTGCATGCGCGATAAAGGCAACCACGTCATTTATATCGGCAAAGCCAAAGACCTGTACAAACGCCTTGCTTCGTACTTTGTGAACAAGTCCCACGACCAAAAGACCACGGCAATGTTGTCACGAGTACAGGACTTCGAGTACTTTGTATGTAACACTGAAAACGACGCGCTTTGTTTGGAGGCCAATCTTATAAAACGCCACAAGCCCCACTACAATATTTTGTTGAAAGATAACAAGGCCTTTCCATACATCTTGGTCACCGATACAAAGATTGAAATAACCCGCCAACTTAACAAGCGTGGCAAGTACTTTGGCCCGTACTTCAACGGTATTTGGGCAAGTGGCCTGCTTGACACCATCTACGACATCTTTGGCATCCGTGAAAGCGCGGACGCCGCCACCATACAAAACATAAAAAGTTTCTTGAACGGGGACAGCGATTTCGGCGCCGAGGAATTGCTTACAAAAAAGATGGAGCAGGCAAGTAATTTGCAACAATACGAACTTGCAATACGCTATCGAAACGGGATAAGGTTTTTGGACAGGTTAAAAGAGCGTACAATCACAAATGTTGGCCGTGACGTCAACTGCGACGTGTTCGGATATGCCTCGCGCGCCGATATTTTTGTTGTGTCTGTTCTCACGGTTCGCGTAGGCAAACTTATCGGAGTCCAAAACTTTGCGAACAAAAACGACTCGCCAAAAATTGACGACGAAAAGTTGGACGAATTTATTGGACAATACTATCTTGAAAACGTCCGTCCCAGCGAGGTAATAACCACGGCCAAAGCGGGGTATAAAAAACGCCTTGTGGAAATGAGTCGCGAAAACGCCCGCGAATACATTGAAGTCAGCATCGAAAAAATCGAGCACAAACACCAATTCACGGTGGGCGCATGTCAAGAATTGCAAAAAGTACTTGGCCTTGCAATTGTCCCCAAAAAGATCGAATGCTATGACATAAGCCACATGGGGGGCGAGGGCGTTGTTGCTTCAATGGTTACATTTGTGGACGGCAACGCCGAGAAAAAACTTTACCGAAAGTTCCGAATACGTCATGCATTGGGCGCAACACCACAAGACGCCAACAACGACCCCTTAAGTATGTTTGAGGTCCTTACGCGCCGTTTAAAGCGTCTTGGCGGTACAGATGACAGTTTTGCCACTGCCCCCGACCTTATAATTGTGGACGGAGGTAAAACACAACTTTCTGCCACGATTTCGGTCGCCAAAGACATACCCGTGATTGCTTTTGGCGGTCAATATGACGAAGTTTTTGTCCCGAATGAAAAACTGCCTATCGCGTTAAACAAGCACAGTTACGCCCTGCGTCTTTTGCAACGAATCCGCGACGAAGCCCACAGATTCGCAATAGGCTATCAAAAAGAAGTATACAGAAAACAAAGTTTGCGGTAAAATATCAGCATGACAAAAGGTAAAATTTGTGTACTTGCAAGCGGTGGAGACGCCCCCAGTATGAACGCCTGCATCGAGGCAATCTATTTGAACGCAACAGCGAACAACCTGCAACTGTACGCCGCGATTAACGGTTATGAAGGGCTTGTGGACAATAAAGTTGTTCAGGTATCGTCGTTTATGGCGCGTGGCATTTCTGGCAAAAGCGGATGTACATTCAAATGCGGGCGGAGCAAACGATTCCTGGAAAAGGACGGATTTGCCTCGGCGATGGCAACAATAAAAAAGTATGCTTTTGATGCGGTGATTGTGCTTGGCGGTAACGGTTCGTTCAACGGTGCAGGTCGACTTAAAAGTGCGGGCGCCCACATTCTTTTTATACCTGCGACGATTGACAATGACGTTGACTATACTAAAAACAGTCTTGGGTTTGCTTCGGCCGTCAATTGCGCGGTAAGGCTTGTGGACAACTTGAAAGCCACAATGGAAACAACAAGTCGTGATTTCATCGTGCAAATCATGGGCAGGTCATGTAACCAACTTACGGCACGTGTGGGCACGGCAACATTGGCGGACGTCATCGACATGAATGGACAAAGACACACCCCAGAACAAATCGCCGACGTTTTTAAAAAGAACAGGGCAATGGGCAAGGAAAGTAACTTCGCAATAATCCAAGAAAAAATCGGTGGCGACCAAACAAAAGAAATGCTTGGGGGCGTCGAGTTGACCAACCAAATTCGAAAGTTTGCCGACGACAATAATGTTTGCTTCACGACGTTGGGCTATCTGCAACGAGGGGCAGAGCCAAGCGCCTACGACAGATTCTTGGCTACCTTGTACGGCGATTCCGCCGTAAAATGCGTTTTGGATAAACGCTTTGGCGTCGCATTGTCTGTTTCAAACGACAAGGTTGTTTACATTGATTTGCCCAAGGCACCTATTCCGTCTTAATTTTCGACTGTGTTCATATACATAATACGTGGGTGTTAAACACGGCGTTTATCGGTTTTCAAACATGCTGGGCGTCCAGTTCAGGCTTAACCGTGCCGTGCTGGCGTGGCTTGGCATTTCTGTACTTGCAGGAATAGTCATTGCCATCACCGTAGTTTTTAACCCTAAATTCACCGCGACATTGATTTCCAACAACCTTCTGGATACCAACTTGCCACGCGTAATCCGACCAACTACTGGACTGGGGGCAATTCTTATGGCACGGATATTTGCCTTTGCAATAATCTTCGGCCTTGTCTTTGCATTGACATTGCACAAGTGGACGGTGTTTTTGGTTTTCCCAATTGCGGGCTACAAAGGCTTTGAAATCTTCATCAACCTTTATTGGACAATTACAAAATTTGGTATGGCAACGGGCACGGTCTTGTTTGTTTGTTATTTTATAATTTTGCTTGCGTTGCTTGTATTAACTCTTGCAATGATGGTCTTTTGCATGCGGTTTTGCGAACCCATCCGCCTTGGCGGGTTTCGTGGCGGAGTCCAATGGAAATGCTTTTGGCCCCCCGCAATAAAGTTTTTGGTGGCAATCGTCATCTTTGCAATTGGAGAATATTTTATATACTGGCTTTTGTTAAGCAAATTTGTGTTCGTAGTATAATCTTTCGCATCTTGCAAAAAATAAGGCATGATTAAAAAAATATTAGTAATAGGACTCACGACCGTCGCGGCCGCATCGGCGCTTTTGACGGTCAAGCCATGTTGCAAACATTGCAACAGCGTCAACGCGACGATTGCCCCAATCGCGCAAGTAATGGCCAAAGAAAAAACCTCGATGGAAGTAAATGTCACGGCAAAGGCCGCCTTTTTGGTTGAAACAAACAGCGGTAAAGTCTTGTACACCAAGGACGAAAACAAAAGACTGCCCATTGCAAGCATGGTAAAAATCACAACGCTTGCCGTGATATATGATGCGCTGGAGGCTGGGCAAATAAAAATGGACCAAAAAGTCATGGTAAGTCGCGAAGCAAGTGGCATGGGCGGAAGCCAAGCCTTCTTGGACTTCGACAGCGAGTACACGGTTGAAGACCTTATCAAATCCATAATCATTGCAAGCGCCAACGACAGTTGTGTCGCAATGGCTGAATTGATTGCGGGTTCAGAGTCCGACTTCGTTACGAAAATGAACGAACTTGCAACTAAACTCGGCATGGAAAACACCAATTATGTGAACTGTACAGGCCTTCCTGCTGCGGGCGGTTACTCTTGCGCGACCGATGTCGCCAAAGTTTATCAACACTTGATGCGCTCGCCGTACTACGCTTACAAAAGCGGTGACACAGCAATCAACCTTACGTGGATGTACGACCTGACACACCCAAGTGGTCGTGTCACAGGCCTTACCAACACCAACAAGCACGCCCGCTTTTTTAACGGATGTATCGGAGGCAAAACAGGCTTTACCGCAGAAGCAGGCCATTGTGTCACAGTCGCCGCCGAGCGCGGAGCAATGAAGCCCCTGGCAGTCATTATCGGCGCGGCTGACAGTACGACCCGTTTTGCGGAAAGCGGTAACCTGTTAAACCACGTATTCGGAGGCTATGAGAACAAACTTATCGTTGACCGAACTCAAAAGGTCGGCACGGTCAAGGTCAAAAACGCTTTGAATGATTCCATAGATGTCTTTGCACGTGAAAACTATTTTGACCTTGTTAAAAAGGGTGACAAGACCGCAGGGCCCGTAGTGACTGTCGAATTTGGAAGCGCCCGCGCACCATTCAAGCGCGACACAGCCCTTGGTAAAATAATCGTCACAAACGACGGCGTTGTGGTTCGTGAAATCGATATCGTTTCGGGCCAAGACATTGCTGGCTTGGGCTATGGCGGAGCAATCAAAAAAGTCACACGAAACTTTAAACTGTAATACATTAATACATGTGGTATTTTGAAAACAAAAATCAAATAATCGAAGACGTAACCCTTGTCCCCGAAGTTGTAACAATTCGACCGCCCGTTGAACTTGTGCAACAGACACCAACCGTCCGCGCGATGGTCACCCCCGTCGCCGACGAAAGTCTAGAGCGCGCAATCGAACTCGCCCTCATGGACGTTGACAAAAGCGCAACCGCGAATTAATATGATTGTATGCTGTTCGGCCTTGTCCAAAGCGATTTAAGTTTTGAATTTAATATTGTTCTTCTGCTTGTCTTTGCATTAAGTTTGCTGACGGGTATTATCCCGCACGAGGTCGCTCACGGCTTTGCCGCGTTGAAACAAGGTGACCCATCGGCCAAAATCGCAGGCCGTTTAAGTTTGAACCCCGCAAAGCATATCGACCCGATGGGGCTTGCCGCATTTGTATTCATTGGTATCGGTTGGGCAAAGCCCGTCCCCGTAAATCCTTTTAATTATAAAAACTTTCGCCGTGGTAACTTTATTGTAAGCATTGCAGGTATTATAACAAACCTTGTCATAGGCTTTTCCTCAAGCCTTTTTTTGTATATCGTGTACAGATTCGGGAACGTTGATTCGCTTGGAATATTTGCACTGTTCTACTTCTTTTTCTTTTGCACGGTGATAAACATTTCCCTCATGCTGTTTAACCTGTTGCCGATATGCCCGCTTGACGGCTATAATATCCTTGTAAGTTTCACTAAACCCACCAACCGATATATGCAATTCATGAGGCAGAACTCGCACTGGGTATTGCTTTCGGTGATGATATTTTTGATGCTGGCGGACTTTATGGGTTACGGAGTCATAGGTGTAGTCCGTGACGGCATAATTGACGGGTTCTTGAGTTTCTGGGGGCTTATGTTTTGAAGACAACAAACGAATCGTACAAAGTTAAAATTGCCGACTTTGAAGGTCCGCTTGATTTGTTACTGCATCTTATCAGGGAACAAAAACTTGACATCAAAACCCTACACTTGGCTAAGATAACAGGGCAGTATCTTAAGTATCTTGAACAAATCGACACGCTTGACCTCGACCTTGCCGCCGACTTTGTCGAAGTTGCGGCCACCCTCATCGAAATCAAGGCTCGCGGAATATTGCCACGTCCCAAAATCGAAGAAGACCCCGAAGACATAGAAAAACGCCTTTTAAAACAACTTGAGGAATACAAATTGCTGAAAGAAGCGGGCGAGAAATTAAAGCAAACCGAAAACGTGGACAGGTTTTACAAAGAAATCGCCGAGTTTAAACCCGAATATAAATTCGTTTTGGACAACTTAAGCCTTGATACCTTGACGGCGGCGTTTCAAAAAGTGATGCACAGGCTGCAACGTAATGCCGCGCCGATTACCGCACGCCAGGTCCGGCTTGACCGCTTCACTGTCCAAGACAAAATGCGTGATATCAAAAAACGTCTTACGGGCGCAAAGTCTTTGCAATTTTTTGACTTGTTCGAGCCCGACTTTACAAAGTCCGAAATGATAAACACATTTTTGGCGTTACTTGAACTTTTAAAAGTCGGCGAAATCCGTGCAGTACAGGCCGATACGTTTGGAGATATCGAAATAAAAGGTGTACAATAACACATGGACACGCTTGAGCAAAAAATCGAAGCAATACTGTTTGTGGCGGGCGACGGTTTGGCCGTCGACTTTCTTGCCGACAAACTTTCCGTTCCCGAATCCGAAATCGACAAGGCTCTGAAAACGCTTACCAAAAAATATTCGGGCGACAGCGGAGTGCACCTAATAAAGTATCGCAATAACTATCAATTTTGCTCAAACCCAACGGTCGCCGAGGCCGTATCCGCTGTGTTGAATCCTGTGCGTGAACGCAACCTTACATCTGCGGCAATGGAAACCATGGCAATTGTCGCGTACAAGCAACCTGTTACAAAACTTGAAATTGACGAAATCCGTGGCGTGTCAAGCGAATACGGAATTCATGTCTTGATGCAAAACAACTTAATCGAAGTCGTCGGTCGCAAAGACGCGCTTGGCAAGCCCCTACTATATGGCACCACGGATACATTTTTGAAACGCTTTGAACTTGCCGATATAAACAATCTGCCGTCCTATGACGAACTGATTGAAAAAATAAAACTTGTGCCCACGGGCTTCGACTTGTACAACGCTGCTAATTGATGTTTTAAATTTTGCTCGCTAACTTGGCGAACGCGCCGCCTTTTTTGACCAAAGTTTCATATGTTCCGCGCTCTTTTATTACTCCGTTTTCAATGTACAGTATTTGGTCGGCATGCTTGATTGTGGAAAGCCTGTGTGCGATTACAATCATTGTCCTTGACCCCGAAATTTGATTGATTGCTGCTTGAATGTTTCGCTCGGTCTCGTTGTCTACGGCGCTTGTGGCCTCGTCAAGAATCAATATGGGCGAGCCCCGCAAAATCGCCCGCGCCAAGGCCACGCGCTGTTTCTGCCCTCCTGAAAGACGTGTTCCGCGTTCACCGACGACAGTATCGTACGCTTGGGGCATTGTCACAATAAAGTCATGTATACACGCCATCTTGGCGGCATTGGCTATTTCTTCCGCCGAGGCACCCTCTTTGCCGTATCCGATGTTTTCGCCGATTGTCCCGTTGAACAGGAACACATCTTGCAAAACCATACTGATATTACCTCGAAGACTTTGCAAAGTCATGTCTCGAATGTCAACGCCGTCAATCGTCACGGCCCCAGTATCAATATCAAAGAACCGCGCGATAAGCCCCGCGATGGTCGACTTGCCTGCGCCCGTAGGCCCCACAAGCGCAACCATCTTGTTGGTCGGGGCAACGAACGACAAGCCTTTTACAACGTCGACACCGTCTTGGTACTTGAACGAAACGTCGCGGAATTCGATATCACCGTTAAGCCGTCCGACGTCGCGTGCGTCGGGCTTGTCGGCAATGTCGGTCGGAGTATCCAAAATTTCAAAGATTCGTTTTCCGCTTGTAAGGGCATCCTGGGTGTCTTCGTAAATGCGCGCAAGGCCCGCAATCGGCGAATAAAGCGTGCCAAGGTACAAAACAAACGCGGTAATGTCCGCAGCCGACGCGTGCCCGTGGTAAGCCATAATACCGCCTACAAGTATAATTGTCATATTGCCGACACCGTACATTAATGTGACGAGAGGATTGATAAGTGCTCGCCAAAAAATTGCCTGGGACCACGTATTTTTCGCTTTACCGATAGTTGTACCGATTTTATTGCTTTCGTATTTTTGGCGATTAAAGATTTGGATTTCTTTCATGCCCTGTATGTTGTCGGTCAAGTCTCCCGCCAATTCGGAATCAAGAGCCTTTGCCGCGACATATCGTTTGCGAATTTTGCGTGCCAGTATTGACGAGATAAATATAAGTGGAATCGGAATGCACAAGAACCCAGTTAACACAGGGTTCAAATACAACAACATGGAAATCGCACCAATGAATGTGACAACGCTTGTAATAAGGTCGGGGATAGAGTGGGCGATAAGTGTTTCAAACTTGCCACAGTCCACATGTAACCGCGATACGATTTGCCCAGTAGCCTTGTCGGAAAACCACTTGGGAGAAAAATTTTGTACATGGTCATAAGTTACTTGACGCATCTTGTATTCAAGCCCAAGGCCTGCGACGTGCGAAACATAGTCGTAAAGGAACTGGAAGAACGTACGCAAAACATAAACCGCCATCATTACGCCCGCAAGCCACGCTATGACTGTCACTTTTAAAAGACCTGGCTCGGCAATTCTTTTAAGCAACTCTCTGGTTACCATGGGCATTAATAATTGCAATCCGCTTAACGTAAGCAATGCAAAAACCGATACTATAATTGCCGCACGCCAAGGCCTTGCATACTTCAAAATCCGAATAATCACTTTCACGGGGGCACTATAACACAAACCTATGCAAGATATCAAACATATATTGACCTAATGACCCTCTTAATTATGGCGGCAGGCTTGGGCAGGCGCTTCGGCGGTATCAAACAGTTGGAGCCTGTAGGCAAGCATGGTGAAATCATAATCGATTTCTCGATTCATGACGCCATAGCAAGCGGATTTGACAAAGTTGTCTTTGTGATTCGGCGCGAAATTGAAAAAGATTTTCGTGACATAATATTCAATCGTATAAGAACCCAAATCAAGTGCGAATATGTTTTCCAAGAAACACCTCAGGACCGCGAAAGGCCATACGGCACAGGCCACGCGATATTGTCTGCGCGGCATGCGGTTCACGAGCCCTTTTGCGTAATCAACGCCGATGATATGTACGGTCGCGATGCATTCCAAAAGATTATAGGCGCGGAACTGCCTGCAATGGTCACATACAAGTTAAGCAACACCCTGTCCGATCATGGCGCGGTAAGTCGCGGGATTTGCAAACTATATGACGGAAAGATAATTGCCATTGAAGAGCGCCACGGTATAACACAGGGCAACGATGAGGATGTGTCGATGAACTTCTTTGGCTTTACACCCGATATATTCCCGATGTTGCAAGTGCAATTTGAAAGGTTTTTACAATCCAACACAAACCCCGTGGCGGAATTCGGTATATCAACGGCAATAAATGAACTAATCCAAAGTGGCGAAATTGAAATGACAGCAATACGCACAAGTGGCGAGTGGATTGGGATGACATACCCGCAGGACAAAAACATCGTCTTGACAAAAGTAGAAAAGTTATTGCAAACTGGGGATTATGAAGATTCTTTTAACAGGCGGGTCGGGGTACATCGGAAGCCACACTTGTGTCGAGTTGCTGAAAAAAAACTTTGATGTCGTTGTTTACGACAACTTGATGAACTCGGATATCAAGGTCATAAAAAACATTGAAAAAATTACTGGTAAACCTGTCAAGTTTGTAAAGGGCGATATCTTGGACGGCAAACTTTTGGACAAGGTTTTAAAAAAAGAAAACTTTGACGCCGTCATACACTTTGCAGGGCTCAAGGCCGTGGGGGAAAGTGGCGAAAAACCACTTTGGTATTACAAAAACAATGTCGCGGGAACCGTGACGTTGCTGGAGTCTATGGCCAAACACAACGTCAAGAAAATCGTCTTCTCGTCTTCTGCATGCGTTTACGGGGTCCCAAAGGCCTTGCCGTACACCGAGGCCCTGCCCGTTACAAAGGCCACGAACCCGTACGGCGAAACAAAAATTATGATAGAGCGCATCCTCGAAAGCCAAGCATCCGCAGATAAAGATTTCAGCGCAATCATCTTGCGATATTTTAACCCCGTGGGTGCGCATGAAAGTGGCCTTATCGGCGAAGACCCAACTGTTCCGAACAACCTTATGCCCTATATCGCCCAGGTAGCGGTCGGTCGCCGTCCAGTCTTGCAAATCTTTGGTAACGATTATAAAACCCCCGACGGCACTGGCATACGCGATTATATCCACGTTGTCGACTTGGCGATTGGACATGTTGCCGCCATTGAAAAAATCAAAACCGCGGGCGTCCACGTATTCAACCTTGGCACGGGGAAAGGCGCAAGCGTTCTTGAAATTGTAAAGGCCTATGAACGAGCCAACGGCAAGCCAATCCCGTACAAGTTTGTCCCTCGTCGCGACGGTGACCTTGCAATCTATTACGCAAGTTGTGACAAAGCCAAAAAAGTCCTTGGTTGGACCGCAACACGCAACATTGATGACATGTGCCAATCCGTCGTCAAATATATGGAAAGCAAAAAGTGAAATTTACAAAGTTCACGGAAAAATTTTTCTTGTGTGTAATGGTTGCCGTTGTGGTGTGTTCCTCCATGTGTGTGTTCTCTGTCTTGCCCAAGGCGCGCGTCAAAAATGTAATCCTGTTCATCGGCGATGGCATGGGCTTTAATCATATCCAGTCCGCCAAAATCCAATCTGGCCAAAATACCCTTGCAATGGAGGGCCTTGACACAGCGGCCCAGAACCGAACATCAAGCCTTTCCGTGGGCTGGCCGACCGATAGCGCGGCGGGCGCAACGGCATTTGCGTGTGGACAAAAGGTATACAACGGCAACGTGGGACGCATGAACGGGAACGACATAAAAAACATAAGCGAATATGCAATCGAAGCCCACAAAAGCGTTGGCATCGTGACCACGGATTCTATAACTGGGGCGACACCTGCGGTATTTTCTTCGCATGTCGACGACAGGTCAATGGAGTCCGAAATTGCACGCCAACAATCGAACAGCGACATCGACCTGCTTATGGGTGCGGAAACTCGCGGTAATATGACAATACGTGAAATGACGGCGTACGCGCTTGACTTCTTGGTCGCCAAACAAAACACTGGCTTCTTTTTGATGGTCGAGGCAGGACTTATCGACAAACACAGCCACAGTGGCGATATCGCAAGTATGATTGCCGAGTTATTGGAACTTGATGAGGCCATTAAATACGCAAAGGAATGGGCCACCGCTCGCGGAGATACCGCAATAATCGTAACCGCGGACCATGAAACGGGCGGCCTTGAAATCGGGGAAGGGAAGCCCAACAACACTTGGTACACAAGCCCCGACCACACCGCCGTCAATGTCCCAATTTTTGTGTTCAGGGTCACGCTTGATGCAAATCATTTTATCTCCAACAATACAATCGATAACACTGCTGTTTTTATTTTGTTGGCAACGTGCCTTGACTTAAAGATATCTGCATGATAATATGATGCATATTCGCCTGTAGCTCAGCGGTAGAGCAATCGGCTGTTAACCGATTGGTCGCAGGTTCAAATCCTGCCGGGCGAGCCAGATAATGTTGTAAGAGATGCTTTAGGAATAAAAAGGAGAAATTATGAACAAGAAATTTGACATTGATGAAGCGAAATGGAAGCAAGCGGAAAACCCTATTGCTGTTTTGGAAGATGAACTTGATAACACCTACAATGAGTATAACAAAATAGCAGGAGCATCTCATCTTGCAGGTATTGGCCACAGAGCACGGGATTTGGCTCGCAAGGCAGAAAACATAGAAAACAAAATTGAAAGAGAAGCTTTGAAAAAACAGGCGAAAGAGCGAACTGATGTCAAAAAATCAAAAACTTTGCCAGAAGATTTTAGAAAACGTGGGACAAAGTCGCCTGAAACGAGTATCGGTTAGTTTGGTTTTCGAACATCTCTTACTGCATCACTCGGCGAGCCAGATAATGTTGTAAGAGATGTTTTTTGTCTCTTTTTTGTTATAGTTTTTCGTCAAAGTGTGATAAAATTAAGTATGGACAATAGAGCAACTAGAAACAGGAGCATACTGAATTATTCTCTTGAAGCGGTCCTTGCTATCTTGCTTTTTTCTATGGCTTTTGGTGCACCATATACACCTTGGGGATTTGCTTTTCCTTGGGATTTAGTATGCACTATTGTTTTTACATCTCTCGCACTTATTGGGCTATTTTTGTTCTTGTGCATTTGGTTGACAGCAAAGCGAAAGAAAGAAAAACTTCATTTGGAGGATTATCTGTTTGCGAGTGCGATAGTTCTTGCTGTTATTATGGGGATTGTTTGCTTGATTTTGTATTGACTTGGCGATAATTTTTTATTATTATTTACACAGGCGAACTGGGCATCTCTTACAGTATCACTCGGGGAGCCACTTAATGAGGAAAGAGATGAAAAAGGAGAAAAAAAATTATGCAATCAACACCAAAGTTTCAAGCCGGCGACAGAGTAACAACAAACGGAACCACGGGAAGGATAATCGAAGTTATTGCTCGCGATTATGATTTTGTTTACAAAACGCAGTTGCTTAATCATGAGGGTTATCACACTTTCGAAGAAGATGAAATCAATCACGAAAAAAGACCAAATAGCAAACTCAGGCCAAATGCAAAAATCGCTTGTGGTAGAAAGGCGGGAGTCGAGCGACCCCCTTTGGGTAAATAGCATCTCCTACAGCATCACTCGGCGAGCCACTTGATGAGATAAGAGATGTTTTACGGCATCTTTTTGAACTAAAAATCAAGTTCCGAAAAAACATCGCTGTATAGTTCTTTACTGATAATTGTTTCTAAAGTTTTAACATATTGTTCCAATACTTTTTCAGATTTGTTTTCATTTGATTGGCTATCCTTAGTAAAATAATTGAATAACTGTCGCAAAAATTTTGCATTCTCGTGCAATTCTTCTTTTGTTATTGCATTTTCATCTTTGACAAAACCGAATGGTTCATGTGCGATGCTGTCTCGGACACCTTTTAATTTTTCATAAGTATCTGCCATTTCTTTTGTTATTAAATTGCTCTCGACTCCAATTTTAATAAAGTTTTCTTTTTTTGGCTTCCGCATATTTAGTTGATCACTTATCTTCATAAATATTTCATCATATTTCTCGTTGAAAAATTTTATGTCTTCTGAACTCGCAAATCCAGATGGAAAAGCGTTATCTACAGAATACTGTTTTGCCAGTCTAACAGTGTCTTTATACTTGGGTTCATACTGTTTTTTTATTGGTTCTAAACACGCTTTCCATAAAACCCTATCTACTGATTCAAATATACACAAATACGCGTATGCTTTCATGACATGTTCATTTAGTTTTTTCATATGCTTCAATATTTTGTTCTTTTGCTTCGCAAAGGACGCATCCGCCTTTGTAAGTTTTGGTCTTTTCAAAAGCCCACATAAGGTTTTGTAATTTGGCACCGCTTGTCATATCGCAACAAGTTTTGTGCACCTTGAACTTGGATGTATAGCAATTTATTAATTCCGAATTGGATGTGTCTTCCGTCGCCATGTTTTTGTATATCACATCGAAAATCAAATATCAATTAATCCGACAATGTTTTCAAAAATAAAGTCCAATTTTTCAAGGAACGGTACGACTTGGTTAAAATTAAGTGCGCGGTGGTCAAAGCAAAGCGTAAGTGGGCAAGTTGTGCCTTGTATCGCGCCTACCCCGATTGCAAAGATTTGGGGCGGGATAATTTCAATAAGGCCAAAAAAGCCCTTGCCTTTGTAAAGCGAGCCGATATTTGAAACGGTAATCGTGCCAGGGCACAGGTCATCTATGGTTATCTTGTCGGTAACTGGGGTCTTTTTGTATCTTTTCAATTCGGTGCGGCTGCATTTACGTGTCTTGTTTTTCCCGAACGTTGCGCCCGATATGGCTTTCAAGGCCTTGAAAATGTGGCCTCTTTTCAAATCATGAATCAAATTGCCCACGGCGACTTTGCGCAAGGGGATTTGAATGTTACAGTTTTGTGCTCTACGTTTGACGTCGTTTATGTATTCTTGCATCTGGAATAAACTTTTATTTTCAAAGTTTCTTAAATTTATCGTCACGGTTTCTCCGCCCTCAAGCACCCACGGCATCGAGATATTTATGCTATCTATCGTTTCAACTTTTCCCGTAACGCGTTTGCGATTGTACTTGATGTGGGCATTGATCTGCGGGGCAGCCTTTATGGCCTCGACGATTATTTTTAAAAAGACCGTGTT
Organism: Christensenellaceae bacterium; assembly: GCA_031256235.1. Taxonomy (GTDB): domain Bacteria; phylum Bacillota; class Clostridia; order Christensenellales; family UBA1242; genus WQSK01. The sequence goes on from JAIRQZ010000050.1 coordinate 17,193, forward strand.
TAATGTGATGCCCGCACGCTTAATCTCAAGCATCTTGGACACATCGGCCTGGTAAACATAGGTGACATGCGGAACGGTCGTCCATGACTCGGTTGTTTTGTATGCTACTACTTTTTTGGGTAAAGATAAATATTCCATTTTATAAATATATGTTTGTCTCGATGTCCATTTGGTTGTGACTTTGCATCAAAAGATTAAGTTTGTTGCGGTGGGTTTTTTGCCAATCTTGGAAGTTGAATTTTGAAAGAAAGTCCTGCGCAGCATCAACCCCGTTTCGGTAAAGCCCAGCCAGGGCCCTGGCCGAAATTCCAAAATCCGTGAATTCGATGGCTTTGCCGTCGACGGAGGTTTTCGTAAATACCGTGCGTTCTCTGTCGCCTGGGATAGTATCAGTATAGCGGTCATTGTTTACGTCGATTATCGTTGCGACAAGTTGTTTACCATATGAAAGCATCCCGGGCTTTTTGTGCTGGATTTCTTCGGGCAAGTCCTCGAACGAGTCCTCGAACCTGAACCCGAACACGGGCACGTCGGTCTTGTTTTTACCATTGTCGAACAGCCAAATAGGGTAGTTTCCAATCAATCCGCCGTCGACAAGGTGATGGGTCTTGCCATTGCTGTCTTTTGCGATATAAGGTTCAAAGAAATATGGGATACTGGAACTTATGCGAACCGCGGTGGCGACGCTGAAAGCATTCGGGTCAACCCCGAACTTTGACAAATCATCGGGCATTACAAAGACGCGTTTTGCACGCTTTTCCGTGACATCGGTCGCGACGATTTTAAGTGTCTTTCTCAAGTCGCCGAAAGTTTTAACATTTTTTTTGGCAAGCATGCCCTCGACCCATTTTTCCAACTTGTCGGCCTTGAAAAGTCCAAGGTTTTTCAAAAAGGCAAGTTCCTTTAACGAGCCCAAATTTGCCTTTGACAATTCTTCTTTGATTTCGCAGGAACTAAACCCGCTTGCCAAAAGGGCAGCGATGATGGAGCCCGAACTTGTACCGCCGATATTACGAAATGTGTACCCTTCTTTTTCGAAAACGGAAATCGCGCCAGCATTGCCGACATTCCAAACTCCGCCACCTTGAAAAACCGCATCGCAAACTTTGTCGTCGGACTTTTTAGGAAGCATGTTTAAAATAATTTCCGTAAGTTTTTGCATATTGCTACACTATACTACATATTTCGCAAAAAATCAAGTTTTATTTGCGTTGAAGATTATAACTTACATCGAATTCGACCGCCTCTTTGTATGCCCAGCCAAAGCCAGTTTCGTCGTCAATTAACCCACCGCGATAGTTAAACTTATATTCCTTTTGGAAAAGCCACCCGCCTTTTTGCCGCCATGTGTATTCGTGGCTTATGTTTCCACTGGCGTCGGTAAATTTAACATTGTTGTTTTCTTGATTGAGAATAACCGTCAAACCGCCTTCATTGTCCGAGTGATATCCGCCATCTTCGGCTTTTTCGATTGTCAAATATGTACCGCCAAGGATAAAGACGTGTTCGTACACCATGTTCCTGATAAAGGTCTTAATGTCTTCTGCATTCTGGAAATCCCCCGATGCAATAAGTAGGTTGTATGTTGCAGTGTCAATTACTCTGTTATAGATATAATGAATTCTAAAGTTAATTTTATCGTTATTTTTTTCTACTACAAAGATAGAGTTATTGTCTCCAGTCGAGGTTTTCTGGATTATAAAGTCTTTCTCGCTGAATGTTTCGCCGTTGATTGTGAAATCGCGTAAGATATATTCTCCTTCAAATGGTTGATTTTTGGGAAGCCCGTTAATAAACAACCCGACACCTATGGATGTGGCAATGGTCACAATCGTAGCCATAAAAATGATTGAGTATTTTAAGTTTTTGCTCATGATTTTAGAATAAAGCATGCCAAGGATTTGTCAAATAAATTCATAAAAAATTATGTCGAAAGATTGTGAGGTAATACACTTGACTAAAATCAAATTATTTGCTTAAAATATGCCTATGGGTGTACAAATGAAAAAACATTTAAGTTTAAAACTGTTTTGCGCGGGCGTAATAGCCATGTGTTTGGCAGGTATTTGCGCGGTAACGACGTCGCTTGTTGGGCGACCGCAGGGCGGCGGTGCTGTCGATGCCAGCATTATCACTATTCCAGGCTCTGGTTCTCCTGGTTCCATGTCCTCTATTACTACAAGCGCCGGTGACTTTTTGTCTAATTCAACTAGCTATGTCGGTAAGTACTTGGGTACAACCGTAGTTAAGGATACGGACACTGTGCAGTTTTCAAGTAATTATATTTATTATATAAAACTTGCTCATAATTCATTGACAAAAGATGGTTGGTATACTGGCTCAGCCACTGCCAGAATCACACGCCCTCCAGGCCGTCCAGGCGAAAGAGTGTACTATAAGACTTTTACAGGATACATCACTTACGAGATTAAAAACGTCACTTCGACCAGCAGTATGATTAACGGTGTCAAACACTATTATGCGAGGGAAAAGGTGTCTGGCGTCCCAGGTACCACGGATTCGACTGGCTCACACTATTCGCCTGGGGACGGGAAGGCCCCAAGTTGGTGGGACACTGCAAAGAATAAGGGCTCTGATCCCGCAACGCCGGGGAATTGGTATTATGCCAGTGGACAGGGACCAGGTACAGCAGGCGGTGCGGGCTTAAGTTTTGGTAACCTTGCTGGTATTGTGGGGCCTAAAGGTGGCACTGGGAGCGGTGGCGCGGCAGACGGTTACGGCGGTGGCGAGACCCACATCCGAGGTTTAACTACGATAACGAACGTAACTGGTAGGCTGGATAATCTGCCCATTCCTTTCACAGGTGTTGCTTATTCCCTATACGAGAAACCCAGGCCGGTTACTTTTAACACTCAAAACAGAGACATCAGGACATATCCCGGGGATGTGGCTGAACAAGTCACCTTTTATGGATGGAGCGGAGTTAACGTTGTAGACGGTGCGGATGACTACAACACGGGGAAGACGGCGGTGAAGCCAATTAAGTTCCCCGGAGGTTCCCAAACGCCTTATTTCCACCAAAACGGGTGGACAGATGTCAACGCGGGCGGGGTGTACGGTGGATCTACTACAGGAAAAAGGTATTATGGCAGCTCTGGCGGACTGACGGCGGTCTTTGGTGGGGAAAAAGGCGGAGCGAGCAGTTTGACCCTTTGGCCTCAGTGGGAGCAGAACAAACTTACATTAAAGTTCGACGCAAACGGTGGTCTTGGTACAAAAGCCGATACTACGGGTATCACCGCATATGGTACGGGCGCAACTAACTACAATACCAACGGGAAAACTCCATGTACTGTTGCCTTCCCGACGAATACATTCACACGGCCTGGTTTCACTTTTGATGGGTGGCATGTCGGCGCGGTCAATAGTGCTGATGTTTGGTCTTCTTCCACTGCGACAAGAACTGTCGCGGGTGACTTGGGTACCAAGACAAATTCCTATGGTAAGTCGCTTGCTGACTTGAATACTACTACTAATAATAACTCTGGCGCCAGTATTATCCCAGACCCTGTTGCTATAACTCTTCATGCCAAGTGGAAACCTATTTCATACAAGTTGGAATTTAAAGGCGACGCGGGTGTTGATTTGGATGACGAATTATACACTGGGCTCACATACACTACACAGAAGGGTACTAACAAAGGTGCAACTTTCGGAGCGAATAATAACGTGGCGAACAATGAACTCCCAACTGCGCCTACGAAGCCGGGCTGGACATTCATCGGTTGGAGCGCCGCTGAAGAGTACTATGTAAAATCGGGTGGGAGCGCTTCAACGCCCTCGACTCTGACCTTGAACCCTGGCTTCACGGCCAAAGGTGTCATTTATCTGTATGACGAGGCTGGGAGGAGATACATAAACGACCCAGATGTACCCGAGACTTTCCACGGCTATTTGGCGACGCGGGGACGCAATGATAATGAGGATTATAAGGGCGGGTTTGGACTGCAGAGCCCTGGAACTGTAAATTACAATCACTTGCCAGAGGGTTACGGGACGTGGAGCAATGTCAACAATTGTTACGATTGCTACATCGTTGGCCCGGATTATGATGATGGCGATGTGCCTATCGTCCTTACTGCGAACTATCGACGTAACGAAGGCTATATTATTTTGGACGGAACGAACGGGGGAGGTGGGGGCTACTGGGGCATGCACGACATGGGTAGTGGCACGTATTCTGCCCCAAACCCTTTCAAGTATGAGTATGACAATGGTGCATATCAACAACCAAAGTTCTACTTTGATGACGACAGCGACACAAGTACGGTAAGCATATATTCGGACGCTTATGATATTAGTGGCTCCATGTTTACGAGGGACGGTTGGACTATCGTTGGTTGGCAAATTTCGGACCAAAGTCGAAGAGGCAAAGTCGGCGGAGGCGACCCGTCGGTCGGGTTCTCTATACGTAGCGCACCCTGGTACGGTAGCGTATTTGTTGACGCCGAAATGCTTGACCGCACGAATAAGGCCGATGACCCTGCCCTGCCTGCGAACAGAAGGGGTTGGGTGGACCAATTCTCGGATGGCAACGGCACAACAGGCACGAAACTTAATGGTTCAAAAAGGCGTGGGATTGAAGAATACTTGGACCTTATGGATATTACCAATGCCGAGATTTTGCATGGTGACTGCTATATCGTTTTGACGCCGATTTGGTCGCCAAACAGGCTTAAAGTTGAATATTTCAGTGGTAATACAGATTCAAATACCCCCCACGAAAATCTTGGCAACGAATTTGTCATTACTGACAATTTCGGTTTGAAAAGCGACGGCAACAGGAGGGATAATGCCCCTGACTATGGGGACGTTGGCTCCGAGGACTATTTTGAAACAGTCCGTGCGGACTATTTGGGCGCCCAAGGCATGGTAGCGCGGACCGCAGGATTGGAATTTTACGAAATATACATCTATGGACAAGAAGAAACCGAGCAAGCCTTCGTAGACAGGTTAAACCTGGGCGCGGGCTATTCAAGGCCAGGTTATACACATGCAGGTTGGTGGTCAAGCGACCCAACCAACCCAATGATGCGTGTGGGTGAGATTAACAAGTTTAGTGATAGCGGTTTCGGAAAACTTGAACCCTGTGCTTATCTCAAAGCAGGCGTAAAGTACAACCCGCAAGACCAATTCTACTTTGACGAAAATGAATATGGCAAGACGGTTCTTTCCCGAATTTGCGATGACTCCAAGGCGCAAAACCGTGGCGCGGCAAATAATGTTGAACTTATGCCACTTTGGGTTGTTAACACTTATAAACTTGAGTTCCTGTACGACGCATACGTAAACCCAAGCCTTGCCTCGACCACGACGCGCGATTGGCGCCAGGCCGAATGGGCGGTTTCCAAGGACGACCTTTATGCAAACAAACGTGATTTGGTCCTCGACAGCGGCCTTGCACGTGTTGAAAACCTTGATTTCATTTACAAAACCGAAAACGACCTTACCAATGATTATGCGACAGGCCTTGGTTTCCGTGGCAAATGGATACCTGAACTTGAAGACGGCCATTATGACGGCACGGTAGAGGCAAACAAATATGCGCTTAACGTACCATACAAACGCGGACACAACTTTGTTGGTTGGTACACCGACCCTGAATACAACCATGCCCTTTTCTCTGACGGGCGCGACGTTACTGTTACCGGCGATGAAGGCAATACTACTGTGTTTAAACCATATGCCTCGAAATACGACAGACATTATTCAAACTACTATTTGGACCCCGAACTTCCTTTAAATACACCTACCGTCGACATGCTAAGTTATTGTCAGTTGTCAACATTGGCACTTGAATACTTGCGTACACGTTTCGTTGCGTTGCATGAAGACGGCGATGCCGAGGGTAGCAACGGCTTCGCGCCTGGCGTAATAAAATTGTTCGCAAAATTTATCCCCCAAGAATACACGGTCGAATACAAATTTGTTCAAAGCCAAACAGCCCCAGACACTTTATATAACGACAAAGGCCAACCCTATACTGTTTACAACACCAAATTTGTTACTTCATCTTTCTCGGATGGTGTTATCCCACCTGAAGGTATTCCAAACGAAAACCCCACCCTTAATGTTCCTCCACCTCCTGCGTATGCGGCATATCCAAGCACGCATACCTATGGTGTCGACTCGGCTGTATTACCGTACCCAACAGCGGGGGCCACGGATTACGACGCGGACGCCATCGACATGACGGGTGGAGTCTTGGACACTGAATACAAATTCAACATGTGGGTTTCAAACACCCGCCTTACCAATGAAGGCGATATACCTACAAGCCATTTCTCAAGTTCCGACTTGACTCAGGCAGGTCAATGGGTATCTGCGGGCATAGACCCTTCAACAGGTGAAGAAAAACAGAATTTCCGTCAAGACATCGACCCTATCACCAAAAAGGCACAATGGAAAATGGGCGGGCAAGCCCATGGTACTGAAGGCTTCCTGGATAACATCATCCTTTATGCCAAGTTTACCGCGCTTTATCCTGTTACTTGGGATGTAAATTACAGATATGGTGGCGAAACCGACGCGAATGGGAACTCGATTATTAATACGGGTTATGGTTTCGTCACATTGAACATGATTGGCGAGGGTGGCATTTTGACCGATTATATGAACGATGAAAGATTCCCCCAACAATGGATTCGGGACCAAAACGACACGGAAGAATCCGCATTGGTTCTTTACAATCCACAAGGCTGGGCAATCCCCAAAATCCCAAACATCCGAATTATCGACGGTGCCTTTGTGCTTGAAGAAGAAAATATTGTTTACCCCGAGGGCTCGTTATTCCTTGAATTCTTGGGCTGGACGGTTCAACCGTATTATACCGAAAGTTACAATGTGCCTGGCTATGAGTACCGTGCTGGTCAACCAATGACCAAGCGCGAACCGAACAAGGAAATCCTTGGCACAATGCACCCCGATGCAAACATCGAATACAACTTCAACGGCGGACGAATCGAATTCGTTGCCCGTTGGAAATCTGGACAATTCACTGTAAAGCGCGAATATCTTGGCAGAAGCAACAGTGATGAAATCTTCCGTAACTTTAAACAACAAATTGGTACGGACGCCTTGGCCAGCCCAACATATCCTACTCGCCAAACAATGCCAACCGCTTTCCATGACAATATGACTGTCGGAGGCCTTAACTTTTACGATGTTCCTCTTTACTCGTTTGCTTGGTGGAAATGGGATGCAAATGCGGGCGGAACGCTTTCTAACCGCCAGGCCGTCGCCACCCACGCCATCGAACGCAACACCGCAATGTATGCTCAATATGATGCGAACATGGAACCGTTCAGGAATGTCTTTGACCGCTTTATGGCGTTTGGATACGAGGCCAAAGCAAAATCATACGTAAGTGTTTACAACGAAATCTTTGCCGACACTACTTCGTATGCGGAAGCACGAGCCTTCTATAATAATGCTTCATTGCGTGCGCCAGTGGCTGCTGGAAGTGCTGCCTTGTCAAACTATGGTACCCAGGCCAGAGGGCACATGCTGACCTTGAAAAAAATTGCCGACGACATGGGAGTAGATTTGGACCGTGAGTACGACCCAAATGATGCAGTTTTCAACTTGAGGCACGCTAGGTCAATTATCTCTGAATACGCCGAGTACCAAGACGACAGGCTCTTCCTTCAATCGTTAAACCCATGCGACAAAACAAATATCGAAAGATATAATTTCATTTCGTTGCTTGGTCGCATAGATTTCGTAATTTTGACAAACCAAGGCGAACCTAACTTGCGAGAAATCAGCGCCATGGAAGAAGATATCAAAAGAGACTTTGAATTCATAGGTCGTTGGATTCAAGGTAAATGGGGTGTAGGTCCTGGCGTCGATTGCGGATTAATGCCTTTGGGCGCCCCGCGCAGCGAACGCGACACTTGGAACCGTCAACGTTCACTTGTCGAAGAATATTGTGAACCTGACTTTGTTAAAATCGACAATGTAATCGCAAACAACGCTACACGTAACGCATTCGGAAGCACTGCATTCGCTACCCAAGACACACCGTTAAGCCAAGTTAAGAGGTGGAAAAACTACTTTATCGGTAGCGCTCAATCGGCTAACGACCCGAATGACCCATTCAACTTGCTTAAAATGGACAGCAACCTTAATAGCCGTCTTTATCCCGACGGACCAAACGGTGGATGGCCTGTTTCAAAACCTGCGACTTTCCCCCGAATTGAAGAATACACGGAATATTTGGCCCTTGTGCAAGAGCACTTAAATTACCTCAGTAGCACCGACCTGGGACTCGTTCAAAGTATCAAATCTGTCTTGACGAAAGGCGTGGGTTCGGTATTGAATCTTAATTGTTTCGACTCCTTGTTGGCTTTGAAAAACTTGTCCGAAGTTCTCGCTTACGAGGTGCCACTGTATGGTGTCGCCAAGCCTTCGTTCTATGAAGACCACTATAATGTCGAGGGCTTGCCTGTTTCCAAGCCGATAAACGCCGACACCTTGCAACTTGTTGTAAGCAAACACGCCGAAATAAGCCAATACAGGATTTTGGACTTGATGCAAAAACAAGAACTTGACAGCATAATCTCGGGCATGGCTTCACTCATAAGCGAAGTCGAAGTTGCGGTTGGCCAAGGTACATACGCTGGCGCAAGGACGAATGCCGAGGGCCGTGCCCTTATACGCCGGGCTCGTGGCCTTGAATTTGACCTTGGAATCCTGGACCCTGCGCCTGGCGTGTCGTCCAACTTCTTGAAACTACGATACTTGTACGACATCATGAAAGAATACGGCGACATGGAAGACTTCTCGGAAACCCCGTATGACGCGGTCGCATTCGTCAATATGCTTGAAGGATGCTGGGAAGTTATCAGGTCATTTGAGCCGACCGACGGCGACGTAAACATGAAAATGAACTACATCATGGCGATGCTTGAAATGACCGAGTACACAGTACCTGTCCACCCGTTCGATCCATTCCCAAGTTTCTATTCTGCCGACATCAAGGGCCGTTACGCCGAGGGCTGGCCACTTGCACGCTATGATTACACCGACGAACTTGAGAAGTTGGAAAAACGCTTGGTCCAGTTTGAAACCCTTTTGATTACACCAGAGATGTCGGAGTTCAAAAGCCAAATTAACGGATTTATCGCCGAGGCTAACCAAATCAAGCAATACCCAACTCGCACACGTATTGAAGAATACTTGGCGAACGCTAATTATTACTTGACAGGCTTGTTGGGCGACGACCCCGACAACAATCCTATATTTGGCCAACAACTTAAAGCCTCGCGCGAAAGGTTGCTTGACGTAATCGACATCATTGACGAATATGTCGTGACTCCAGGCACATGGCTTAACGCGGGACAAAAGACAGACTTGGGCGCACGGGTTGACTCGGCGACTGTAGTCTACAAAGACGCCAAAGCAACAGCCAAAGGCTTGAACGACAAAACCGAAGACCTGTTGGTCGCAGCGGCCCAAAACACTATTACGGTATCCAAGGTCAACGAGCAAGTCGGAACAATGCCTGCGGTATACGAGGGTAAGGACTATCAAATCGGAAAACTTACAAAACTTGTTGCCGACGTCAACCGACACCTTCCAAAAATGGACGAAGCCTCGGCGTTAAGGAATAACCTCAAAGACCTTAACGACGCGGGACAAGAACGACTTGACGAAGCAAAAGTCACCCCAACATTGCACGGTTACTTCGTTTGGCGCTCGAAAATCGACATCGAAAGATACCTCAAGGCCAACGACATTAAAATCCAAGATGCGAAAACTGGCGGTGGATTCGATGTTCTTGGGCTCGTTCTCGGATTGGTATTCGGAATGGCGGTCTTGGCAAGCGGTGGCGGTTTGGCATTCTACTTCATAAAACACCCCGACAAATACGTCGCACTCAAAAGCAAAGTTAAAAACACCTTCAAAAAGAAAGACAAGGGTGTTGCGGGTGACGACAGTAACGGCGCAGGAACCGACAAAGCCGAAGCAAAAGCCGAAAAAGAAAGAGCAAAAGCCGAAAAGGCCGAAGCCAAGGCAAAAGCAAAGGCGGAAAAAGCCGACAAGGGTCCAAGTCTTATGGACAGGCTGAAGAGCAAATCCCAAAGCAGCGAGATACCCGCGAATGTGACTCCCGAGATAACGCCCGACGCCCCTCCAGCCGAGCCTACTGTGTAATAACTTTTTTGCAAATTACTCTTGACCTGCAAAAACCGTCGTGATATCATGTACGATGTCTTACGACGGTTTTGTTGGTTCTATCGCAATTTCAAAAAATGGACATGACAAGGGAGATTGCTATGTAATCACGGGTATCGTCGATGACCGATTTGCGTTCGTGGCGAATGGCCAAAACCGTCGGCTCGAAGCCCCAAAGCGCAAAAACATACTGCACCTTTCTGTGACCAAAAGTCGTACCGCGGCAACGAACGACCTTGGCATCAGAAATGCAATAGAAGAGTTTAAAAAAAGGAGATGAATGAGTAAAGGCGACCACATTGAGCTTGAAGGTATCGTAATCGAAGTCATGCGTAATGCAACCTTCAAAGTCAAAATCGCAAACGGACACATTTTGACCGCAAGGGTAAGTGGAAAACTTTACAAAAACAACATTCGAATCCTTGAAAATGACTCGGTAAAGGTCAACATAAGTCCATACGACTTGACCAACGGAATAATTACATGGAGAGGGAAACAGACATTATGAAAGTAAGAAGCGGTGTAAAACCAATATGCAGGGATTGCGTGGTAAGCAAAC
>JAIRQZ010000024.1 GCA_031256235.1 Christensenellaceae bacterium
CAAGAAACTTGACTGGGACACCGAGGTTGCGTATCTGATTTTGATTATATGTGTGCCACTGGGTATCGTTTTTGCACGTGTTTATTATATTATCTTCAGTAACTGGAGTTATTACCAAACTTTCGTTGACGTCATCAACATCCGTGCGGGAGGCATGGCCATTTATGGCGGTATTATAGGGGGCGCGTTGGGATTAGTTATTGTAAGCCGTATCAAAAAGGTCGGCTTTTTTGTACTTGCCGACGTTGTCGTTATGTGCGTGCTTTTGGCTCAAGGCATTGGCCGTTGGGGTAACTTTGTTAACAAGGAGGCTTATGGCTCGGAGGTCGCCAAACACGTACCGCCGTTCACCGTAGATATATATGGCGTACCGCACCTTGCAACCTATCTTTATGAAAGCATTTTAAACTTCATTGGCTTCGGTGTTTTATTGTACCTTTTCTTTTATTTAAGGAAGCGAAATCAATTCAGTTGGGGAATGATAAGCGGGCTTTATCTTGTGTGGTACGGCGTTTCGCGGGCGATTATCGAGCCTATGCGCGCGGACAGCCTCTTGATTTTTGGCCACACCAACAGAATTATTTTCAACAGGGTATCTTTTATGTTATCTATTGCGTTAATTGCCGTCGGCGTGTTAATATTTACAGCATCAAGGAAGAAATGGACATCACAAACAACACCCCCAGTGGCGACGAAAACGGATACTTAAAGCGCTTTGAAAGCGAATTTCATACTATCTTGAACGAAATCAACATGTATTCGTCGGTGATTCCGCAATTTAAGGATGAGAATCAATCCCTGCGTGAACGCATTGTTAACATGCGCGGATGGGCCGAGGCGGCCTCCAAGGTCCGTTACATGCCCGACGCAGACATCGATGCGGTGCTTGCGAATTTAATCACTCAAATATTGCTTGAAAGTGACAAGATCGACGAATTAAAGCCTGTCGTTCAAAATGTGCCTAATATTCCCGACATCAAGACCAAAAGCGATGAACTTTTCCAAATGCTTTCGCATACTCGAAATGTTGCGATGGACGATGCCTTCCAGGGCTTCGATTTTTATGAAAACAATCCTTTGAAAAAGAAGGCCGAGAAAAAAATCGCCAAAATTCAAAAAAGGAAAAAAGGATGAACGCCAATGTCATTATCGCGCGGTACGGCGAGGTGCACCTTAAGGGCAACAACCGTGGCATGTTTATGCAACGTCTTACAAAGAATTTGCGTGATGCCGTCGGTAAGGATTGCAAAATCGAATTAAAAAACGGCCGATATATTTTTACCGAATTTGAACAAGACAAATGGTGTGCGCTTCTTGACCGAATTGCAAAAGTTTTCGGCTTGACCTCTGTAAGCCCATGTGTCGCGGTTCCGCATGACCAAATACTAAGGGTTATGGAGGACGAACAAATCAACGGCGCGTTCCGCGTAAATGTAAATCGAGCGGATAAAAAATTCCCGCACACAAGCATGGAATTTGCCGCCATATGCGGTGCGACGATTTTGAAAAAGTGTAAAAACGCCAAAGTCGATTTATACGACCCAGACGATATCATTTTTGTTGACATTCGTGAAGATAATATCGCTTATGTTTACGGTGAAGTCAATCCTGCCGTTGGCGGGTTGCCTGTTGGTACTGCTGGCCGAGCCTTGGTGCTTTTAAGCGGTGGCATAGACAGTCCCGTCGCGGCGTGGCTTGCCTCTAAACGCGGTTTGGCCGTCGATTTTATACATTTTTCTTCACCACCGTACACAAGCGATATGGCAATGGACAAGGTGCGACGCCTTGCGGGTGCCCTTGAGCCATATTGTGGCAAGAGCCGTCTTTTCACTGTGCCAGTCACGCAAATTTTGCAACAAATCAACGCGCTTTGTGTGGATGAATACACAATAACAATTTTGCGAAGATTCATGGTTCGAATCGCGCGCGAAATCGCCGAACAAAACGGCCACGATTGCATCGTGACGGGGGAGAACCTTGCCCAGGTCGCATCGCAAACGATTCAAGGCATCACAACCAATAACGTACTCGCGGGCGCGACGCCGATTTTGCGACCGCTTATAACTTATGACAAAAGCGAAATCATAGCGTTGGCACAAAAGATTGGCACCTATGGGATTTCGGTTGAACCGCACCAGGATTGTTGCACTGTATTCGTGCCGTCCTCGCCTGTGATATCGCCAACGATTGCGAAGTGTGAAAAACAGGAACAAAAACTTGAAATCAATGCCCTTGTAAAGAAAGCAATACAAGATATGGAGTAGTCTGCGTCATATACTACACAAGATGTGGATATTTGTCTTGGTGCGAAAGTAAGTAATCTTCCAAATTTTCGCCCTTTTGTAAATGTATTATCGGGCGATTGAACGCAGGCATCGATTTAATCCAATAGTCGCTTATGTAATGATTCGCCACCTTTTTTGCCCATTCGGGCGAGTTCCCGCGGTCGATGTACTTTTGATAATAATCTTGGGCGGCGTCTTCCGACGGTATGATACAGATGTAATCAATTTTATGTTTTTCAAGATGTGGCAAAATTTTTTGCGGGTGACATGCGACAAGGACATAGTCGTATTTGGTAATGCCGTCTTTTATTGCTCGGATATAGTTGTCTGGAAATTCGGGATTACGCTCCCGTGTGTTGTCGCCTTTTAATCTTTCGTGGTCGGCTTGACTTACTTTTGTGTAATCGTATGCGAACTCGGATGTTTCAAGGTCGATGACATTTGTGTACTTTTTCGCAAAGTAAGTTTTGCCTATGCCAGCGGCGCCAGCGATAACCATTATTTAAACACTTTCTTAAGCAATTTGATTTTTGGTGCAGACGTTCCAAGGATTACAGTTTTAAAGCAATCAGCAATTTCTTCAAGCACATTCTTGTCTACCTTTTTATTGTTGGTTATAAAGGCACATCCAACGCGAATGCCACTTGTTTCTTTGGCCGAGCGTTTGTCGTTAAAGATTTTATTTTTGTTCACGATGATGCCGAATTTGTCTTCCAAATCTTGGGAAACTTGAGCCCCAGTCTTATCGGTGTCGGTCAAATCAATCAAAAACAGGTGCGTTTGGGTGCCGTTGCAAATCATTTTGATGCCCGATTCTTGCAATTTTTTGCACAAATAGGCCGTGTTATCGATGACATTTTTAATATAGGTCTTGAATGTGGGCTGTAATGCCTCTTCAAAACACACCGCTTTTGCTGCAATGATGTGGACAAGAGGCCCGCCTTGGACGCCAGGGAACACCGCTTTATCGACGGCTTTTGCCAATTCTTCGCGACACAAAATGATGCCTCCACGTGGCCCGCGAAGTGTCTTGTGCGTGGTGGATGTTACGATATCAGCAAACTTGCATGGATTTGGGTAAAATCCAGCCGCGACAAGTCCCGCAAAGTGCGCCATGTCAACCATGAAATAGGCCTCGACGGACTTTGCGATTTTGGATATGCGCTCGAAATCGATTACAAGGCTGTACGCGCTTCCGCCCGCAACGATAAGTTTTGGCTTTGTAGACTTGGCAAGTTTTTCGATTCCAGCGTAATCAATGACGCCGTTTGCGTCAAGGCCGTATTGTACGATTTTGTAAATTTGTCCTGCTTGGCTTACCGATGCACCGTGGGTAAGGTGTCCGCCTGCGTCAAGGCTCATCGACAATATGGTGTCGCCAGGCTTTAATATTGCCATATAGGCCGCTTGGTTGGCTTGGCTTCCACTGTGGGGTTGGACGTTTGCGTGTTCGCACAAGAATAGCTTTTTTGCCAAATCGCACGCGTATTCTTCGACGCAATCGACAATCTCGTTGCCCGCATAATATCGGGCGCTTGGATAGCCCTCGGCGTACTTATTTGTAAAGCAACTCCCCATGGCCTTAAGAACGTTTTTTGAAACCATATTCTCGGAAGCAATCATATTAATTTTTGTATCTTGACGCTTTTGTTCGCGCTTAATTAAACTTTGTATCATGCAACAATAATACTATGAACAGTTTAGTATGTAAAGAAGTATTGCATACATTACGACAGAATTCGTCCTTTTTCGGTATTCTCGGCCCAAATTCGCACAGTTCTCGGACCCAAGGAACGCTTCGTATTCGGTAATTCCCATGTATATTAATATGACATAGTGCAAAAAATATTTACATGGGAAAAACAATGAACGCAATGAAGAAAAACGCCGCACTGTTCGGCGCCGCCTACAGCGGGGAAGTTTCAAGTCTTCTTGACGACGTGGCGGCACTTGTAAAAAACATGAGCAGTAACTAATTGGCGACCCGTAACGGACTCGAAGCGTAATGCACTAATTTTATGGCGACCCGTAACGGACTCGAACCGTCGACCTCTACCGTGACAGGGTAGCGCTCTAACCAACTGAGCTAACGGGCCATTTCATAAAAAGTACTTGATTTTTTTGCAAAAGTCAAGTATAATGTAAACATGACACAAAAGAATGAATTTGTAATCCAAAAACCAACAAGAGTCGAAACACCATTATTGTCTCAATACGAGATGGACCGTTGGAAAAAAGACGGGCGAAAAACTGGGCCAAAACTGACTATGGACCAAGCAACCGAAGTAATCAAAAACGCTATTAAGCAAGGCAAAAACCCAGTCATAGTTAGGGAAGAGGAAGTAAAATGAGTGATAGAGTAAAAGAAATCGGTGACGCATTATTGCAGACCGTCAGTCCAACTTCTGCACCCGAAACAGTGGCATTATGGAGCCTTATGAATGACCAATATGCCGATAGTATAAGCATTGACAACGCGCGACGTAAATTTGATATATATGTTGAAAAATCAATTGCCGAATACGACAGCGAACTTAAATTAAGGCATTATAACCAAGACATCATCGATAAACTTGATTACAATGCAACAACAGAACTTAGTGCTAATCAATCACTTAGGGCTGTTAAGAACGATATTGCATTAAGGTCGCAACAAAGTTCAGCGTCAACAGCCAATGTTGAAGCCGTGCATTTGTCAAATGCCGAAGTGCAACAATATCGTGCGTCAAAAGCCGACAAAGAAACCGAAAGAAAACTTGTTATGAAAGGGGAATTTGCACGAACCATTGGTGATATTGCGAATGGAGTGCATCGCCTTGATACACGTGAACAAGCAAAAAAGAGGGCCGAGGCGGAAGAGGCTGCTTTTTGGATTTCCCAAAAAGAACAGGGGAAAGTAAAAGTTGGTTATGTTGACCCCCTTGCAAAATTAACACAAGAAGAACGAGCGGAGCATGACAAATTAAAGAAAAATTCAAATACACAGAACGGTAAACTTTTCTATATGGCTTTTTTGGCAAAACATAACATTAAATTTAAAACAGCCGCGGAACAGGAACACGAACAAAGACTTCTTGACCCTGAATACCAAAAGAGTCTTGCACAAAAAACTCAAAAT
>JAIRQZ010000013.1 GCA_031256235.1 Christensenellaceae bacterium
GACCGATTTTCAAATTCTTTATATCGAATTTTGTGTCTTGTTTCGGGTAATCAAGCGACGTCCCATCAAAGCCGTCTTTGCCACGGATTACATTCAACAGGATTTCCGTGTCTTCAACATTTTTGCAAAGTGGACCCGCTTGGTCAAGACTTGATGCCATTGCGATGATACCATAACGGCTTACGGTGCCATAGGTTGGCTTCATCGCGACAAGTCCGTTAAATGATGCAGGCAATCGGATGCTTCCGCCCGTGTCGGTGCCGATTGAAGCAACGCAAAGGTCGGCGGCAACGGCGGATGAACTTCCGCTTGACGACCCACCCGCAACATAGCCCATTCGCAAACCGTTGTGCGTCGGACCGTATGCCGAGGACTCGCCTGTTGTACCCATGGCGAACTCGTCCATATTTGCGCGTCCCAAAATTATGGCGTCTTGGCTAAGCATCTTGTCAACAATGGTTGCGTTGTACGGAGCAACAAATTTTTCAAGCATCTTGCTTCCCGCGCTTGCAATGTGCCCAGTGAACAGGATGTTGTCTTTTATAACAATGGGAACACCCGCAAGCGCGCCCATCTTTTCGCCCTTTGCAAACTTTTTGTCAATTTCCCGAGCGCGGTCGATTGCGTCGGAAAAGACCTCCAACACGGCGTTGTGCTTGTCGGATTTGATGCGGTCGATGAATTTTTTAACGCCTTGTTCGGCGGTGAATTCGCCTTTTTTGATTGATGTAATATATTCGCGTATCATTCTACCACCTGTGGCACGACAAAGAAATGCCCGTCGCTTTTGGGTGCGTTTTTCAAAACTTCAGTACGCGGTAAACTTGGGCGTACGGCATCATCGCGCAAGTCGGCAAGCGTCACACTGTATGTGTCGCACTCACCTGTTACTTTGGCGTTTTTGATTTGCGAAACGAATTCAAGGACGCTTTCAAATCGCAAATTTTCGCGTTCTTTTTGCGTAAAAGAAAGGTTGCTTAAATTTTCAAGGTGTATAATTTCTTCCTGGGTCATATGGGAGTATACCTAAAAAAAACTTTGTTGTACAGGGATATTTGTGTTTTTAAAAAGGTCGGCACGGTTGCAAAGCGACGAAAAACCGCGGGATTTAAAGGCATCAAAAACGGGTTTATCAAGAGGCAAAGTAAAAGCAAGAGCGTCTACGTCAAAAGGCATTTCGATGTCGCACTTGATTTGAGCAAGGTCGCGGGATTTTAAAATTATGTCGCGGTGCTCGTGTAATTTTTCGATGGCATCGACAGCGGCAACCACGTTTACGAATTCTTTTATAAGTTTCACGGCGGTCTTTTCGCCTATGCCAGGTGCGCCCGGGATATTATCGGATTTATCGCCCATAAGAGCCTTTATATCAACAAGTTGTTTGGGCACTACGCCGTATTCTTTTGCGATTCGGGTGGTGTCCCAAATCTCGGTTTTTGAAACTCCGACTTTTGTAAGGCATACCTCGGTCGTGTCGGTCACAAGTTGTAACAAATCTCGGTCAGAGGTAAGAATCAAAGTATGAAAGCCGTGTTTCCCTGCCAAAGTTGCAAGGGTCCCGATAATGTCGTCGGCCTCGAAGCCCGCTTTTTCAAACATCTTGACACCCATTATGGCAAGCAAGTCCTTTAAATCAAAAAGTTGGCGCGCCAAGTCATCGGGCATGGGCTTTCGGTGGACCTTGTAACCGTCGAACATTTGGTGTCGAAAGGTCTTGGCTCGGACATCAAAGGCAACGGCGACGTGCGTGGGCGCGACATCCTGAATTTCGCGTAAAAACATATTTAAAAACCCGTATGTGGCGCCGTTGGTCAAAGTCGTGGCGTAAAAAGCCCTGTTAATCAAAGAGTTGCCGTCGACCAAAAGAAGTTTTTTCACACAATATGATAGACCATTTGTTACGGGTTGACAATGTCTTTTCGTTTGTAAAAGAAAGCATATTTGTCACTTAAGTTTTTGGGTTTCGGCGTTCATTTCAAGTGCGGTTTTTATAAGTTCGCGCTTCATCACGCGGTCGCTGTCACCCACAGCGATAAGTTTCCAACCTTCGTTGGCGACGGCGTCCGAGAAAAACAGGAACTCGCCAAACCGAAGCCCCAACCTTTTTGCGGCCGCCGCAAAAGCCGCGCATTCCATTTCGACGGCAATGGCACCTTGTTCAAGTCGGCGCGAAGTTCGCTTGTATGTTTCACGATAGAATGCATCGGTCGTCCACGCCGTTCCGCGCACCGCAGAAAAGTTGTGTTTGGCAAGGCCTTTTTCGATTATATTCGTGATTTCGGGGTCGGTTTCAACAAAGACACTTGGCGGTAAGTAGTGGTAACTTGTGCCCTCGTCGCGGATTGCGCGCTCGACAATCACAAGTTTGCTTGTGTCAAAATTCGGGTCAATACAGCCCGCCGTACCGAACGCGATAAAGTTTTTGACGCCGTAATAGCCCAATTCTTCGACACATGCCGCGGCATTTGGTGCGCCGACGGTCATCAAAACAAGCAGGACTTTTTCCTTGTAAATATAAACAGGAAGCCGACCGCTTAAACCAAGGACAAGGTGGAACAAGTCGCAATCGGGAAGATGCAGGTCTTCGATATCCGAGTCATTAAGCCACGTGATAATGGCGGTGTTGATGCCAAGACGCTTAAGCCTGCCAGGCTTGTCGTCGCGCGACACGGTGTGTTGACGAGTCTTTTGCGGTGTAAGGTGAGGCTCGTCATCAAAAAATTCTGTGATTGGGATAATATCCTTCATACCTTTATTATACGACATTTTTCGCGATTGGCAATTATTTAATTTCAAATTCTTTTCGCGTGTCGTAGTAGACGTAGCCACTTCCGCCTGCCGAGCCTGTGATTAACAGGCATCCAAAGATTCCTACCCACAGCCATGGCGATGCTTTCTT
>JAIRQZ010000015.1 GCA_031256235.1 Christensenellaceae bacterium
GTTGTCCGAATTGTATCGTCAAGTGTGTTGGGCGTGTGCGTCACTGCTCCGCCGAACGCAAAGTATGCGTCAAAGTGTTCAAGAACACGAGTGGCTTCGCTTGTCCCTTCGCAAAAACAATGAAATAAAAGCCCGTTACGGATATGGGCTTTGTTTTCGACCAAGATTTGCAAAGTATCGTCGAAGGCTTGGCGGGTGTGAACGATAAGGGGCAGGCCAAGTTTGTCGGCCAAAAGTATTTGGTGGGTGAAGCATTGTTTTTGGGCTTCGGCGTCGTGCGAGTATTTGTAATCAAGGCCACACTCGCCATAGCCTACGATTTTTTTGTTGCCATGTTGCGATAAAGCCCAGTGTGCGAATTCGTCTGCGTCTTCGGGATATGTTTTTGCGAACTCGGGGTGGACGCCGATTGCGCAAAACACGTTGTCATGCGCCATTGCAAACTTTACCGATTCATATGATTCTGGGATGCTTGCGCTGACCTCAACAATGAAATCAAGCCCATCGGAGGACATGTTTTTTACAATGCTTTCGGCGCGGTCTATTAACCGTGGGTCAAGGATGTGACAATGACTGTCCGCGAAGCGCGTCATGTATGTTATGCCCCAGCGGTAATCTTGATAATTTTGTATTTGTGGCTACCTACTGGGGTATGGATTTCGACGGTATCGCCGACTTTTTTACCGATTAAATTTTTGCCAAGTGGAGCCTCGTTAGAAATATAGAAATTACTGGGGTCGTTTTCGATAACACCAGTAATTGTCCATTTTTGCGATTTTTTTGTGCCCTCGGCGATTTCAACAGTCGAGCCGATGCTGACTTTTGAAGTGTCGGCCTTGGCGTAACTGAACATCTTTAGCACTGGCAATTTTTCCTTGATTGTTGCAATCTCGTCTTCAAGGTTTGCTTGCTCTTCACGCGCTGCGGCGTATTCGGCGTTTTCCTTCAAGTCTCCGAATTCACGGGCTTCACGAATCTTTGTTGCTACGCCTTCCCGTTGCGAGATGAGTTCAGCAAGCCTGTCCTCCAGAATCTTTTTTCCTTTTGTTGTGACGTAAATGTGACCGTCCATTTGTGTAATCCTCCTCTTGGCTTTTGAAGTATATACTAAAACCAGTATATGTCAAGAGAAAAAATTGTGTATTTGTCAAGCGGCTTTGTTTGCGGTTTTTGGAGCAACAGCAGGCTTTTTAGTCATGAACGCTTTCCACAAAATATGTGTAAGAAGTATCATGGCCGAAACTCCGAAAATGCCATAGAAGACACGGCTTGTCACTGATTCATTTCCGCCGAACATGGCCGCGAACAAGTCAAACTTGAAAAGCCCCATAAGCAGGAAGTTAAAACCCCCAAGCAACATGAAGCCAAATGCCGTCATGTTTACCCATTTCATTATTTTCTTTTTTGTCATTATTCCCTCCCTGCATTTATAGTGCGCAAATGGGGCGAATAATATACACATGGTGTTGACGCTTGATTCGAGAACGTATGGCAAGGTACTGATATCTAGCCTGTGGCTCGGCGGAAGTTTTCTTGCTGCACAGTTACGATGATGCTTAGTGCTGCTTGATTCCTCCTCTGACACGGTTCACAACTTGTCCCTTGCGCGAGTACCCCTGCTTCAACGTCACTGGATACACACAGAACCTTACCGCGAGAACCCTTATGCAAGTGTTCGGCCCGCCTATAGCATAGCGGTTACAAGGGCGTGCTGGGCCCCCACCTAGTCAACAAGTGATTATACCACATTTAGAGTGGATTATCAAGATAAAAACCTACTTTTTATCTTTACAAAAAACTGACATCGGAATATAATATACCCATGAATTTTAACACATTAACGCCAAGCGCAAAGGTACTTAAGAAACTTGAAAGTTACGCAAGCGGGCAGCCCGTGACCAACAAGGACGAGCCGTGCATCGCAATCATTAATGCGGCGGATTGGGTCGAGAGCCGCGAACTTGTCGAAGGCGTTAAGGCTGGGATCAAAGTCAGTGGCGGTACGGTCTTTGTGCACAGTGTTCCTTTCTTTGGGTATGCTAACAAAATTAATCCAATGACGGCCAAAATTGCGCCAAGTTTTTACAAAAACGCGGTATCAAATGCAGGCGCCATTATAAAAACCAACATGATTGACGGCGTTGTAATCGTATCGGATTGTGACATTACTACTGCGGGTCTTTTAGAGGGTTGTTTACAAAACAACTGCCCCGTTATGGTCATGCCACTTGGCACCGTCGCGTTACAAAAACCGACTCAAGTCGCTGCCCGTGTAACTTCGGGCCAAATCACAAGCATTCAAGGTGACGAGATATTGGCGGAACTTGACAAGCCGAAGTATCAGACTTCGTTTTTTTGCATGCTTGAAAATTTGGGGTTTTGCGTGGCTGGAGCGAGCAAAAGCAAGCGCGGTGGCGAAATCATAAAGACGGCAATCGAGACGGGCCGTCAAGCCGTATCCGTCACAAGTGATATCAAGCACCCACGCAAGATACTTACAAAAAGTGCCTTGCAGGGTGTTGTAGACTTTACGCTTTCGCAAAAACTTTCAATTGGTGGCCTCGATTTATTGTTCAAACTCTTTAATGCCAGCGATGTAAAGACACCCGCGGATTACATTACAGGACGTATCGAGAAAGTATCGGGCAATACTGTTCATGTTACGGGTACCGCAATCGGAGGCAGTGGATATCTGCAATATTCGGGCAACAAACCCGAAACCTTTAGCGGTAAGGCTTGGGTATATCAAAATCTTGAGGATGCCGACAACGCATTGCTTGGTGGCAGTATCCCGACAAACAGTGTCGTCGTTTTGCAAAACTGCGTAGGCATGGACGTATCGGCTTTTGCTTTCGCGGTCGAAGGCATGGGTCGCGCAAAAGAAATTGCTATTGCTACCGACGGCGTTTGCGAAGCCAGCGACGTTTTGACCGTGACAATGATTTCGCCTAACTCGTTTGAAAACGAAGAGTTCATAAACATTCAAAACGGTGACAAGTTGACAATCGACGCAAACAATGGGCGCTTTAATTCAAACATCTTGCAAAAAGAGGTCAAAACCCGCGCAAAACGCAATCCGATTAAAAAGCAAATCTTTCTTTTTTAAAGTTTAATTTCGACAAGTGTATGGTTCAACAGGTCACAACTTGTCAGGTAGTACGACACGCCATTTTTTTGGACATGCAGTTGAGTGCGACCTTGTTTGCCGTGCAGGTGGCCATACACGCAGGCCGTCACGCCGTACTTTTCACAAAGCGCCGTGAATGGGCTGTCGTCGCCTGTCGCGTTGAAGGGGGGGTAATGTAGAATAGCGACGAGGCGCGTGCATGATGCGGGTCCGCTTGACTGCTCCGCGTTTGTTGCCGTGTTTCCAGAGGGCTCCGTAAGATAAGCGGAACCGCATCTCGCACGTGCCTCTTTTAGGGCAAGTTCAAAGCGAATGACCTCGCGGTTATAGATTTTTTTGTCCTCGTCAGATTGGGTTTGGCGACGTTCGGGCACTTTCCAACCTCGGGTACCCGCAAAGACGATGTTGCCGATTTGTATGCTGTCATTTTGTAATGCATATGTGTCGGGGGCAAGTGTTTCGCGAATTTTGGAAATGCTTTTCCACCAATAATCATGGTTACCTCGAATAATGATTTTTTGGCCACGGAGTTTTTTAAGGTAAGCAAAGTCTTTTTCTGTTTCCTCCATGCGCATTGCCCAACTTATGTCGCCCGCGATGATTCCGATATCGTCGTCGCCGACACGCGAGTTCCAATCGTCCATTATGCGTTGCTCGTAATTCGTCCAATGGTCGCCGAACAAATCCATCGGCTTATCCGTTTGGAACGACAGATGCAGGTCGGAGATTGCAAAGACTTTCATTTGTTCTTCTTCCTTTCAAACTCGAAACTTGTCCATGGCACGGTCTCGGGCGGGTTGACAATAAAGCGCATAACCTCGTCGGTCGTTGGGTGTGTAAAGACAAGTTCGTGTGCCCACAACGCGATGTCCCAGCCTTTGCCAAGTTTATCTCCATGCGTAATTATCTCTTCCCCATTTGGCCCTGTTTTTCGCCCGACATACTTTGCGTCGCCGAATATTGGGTTGCCTATTTGCGCCATTTGCACCCGGATTTGGTGCGTCCGACCCGTGACAAGGTTTACTTTGACCAATGACATGTCTTTTTTATCCACAGGTGGTTTATTGACGACTTGGTAGGTTAACTCTGCCCTTTTGGCGCCCACAGTTGCCAGTGGCACCACGGTTACGATATTTTTGGTCTCGTTTTTCAGCAAGTGGTGGACAAGGGTATCCTCGCGCTTCTTCGGGATGCCAAGTACCACCGCCAAGTAGGTTTTTTCAAACTTGTGGTCTTTGATTTGTTCACTTAATCGAGCCGCGGCCTTTGAACTTTTTGCAAACAGCATTACACCACCCGTGACTTGGTCAAGGCGATGCACCGTGACGCAGTAGGGTCGGTCTTTTTTTAATTGCGTGACCATATCATCGACCAAGACGCCTTGGGCTTTTATCACAACGACGACATGGTTGTCTTCAAAAATTACAGAAGCAACTTGCGCCTGCGGGCAGTTCGATTCCGTGTTCGTTGGTCGGGAGTCCGATTTCATATGCGTCAATGTTAGCATGGATTTTTGATTTTGCCAAACTTCTTGTCAATACATTTTTGATGACTTGGGTTTGCAGTCCCGTCGTGTAACTGTTGACAAGGAAAAACAGGGGTTTTTTGGAAAGCACTTGTACGCACAGGTCGACAAGCGGTTCAAGGTCGGTTTCAAGTTTCCAAACTTCCCCGCCTGTTCCGCGTCCAAACGACGGCGGGTCCATGATTACTGCATCATAGGTTTTGCCTCGGCGGATTTCGCGGGCGACGAATTTTGCGCAATCGTCCACAATGAAGCGGACGCGGTCGTTCGGCAGTTTGTTAAGTTCGCAATTCCTTTTGCACACATCGGTCATGCCTTTCGAGGCATCTACGTGAGTGACTTGGGCACCCGCCGATGCTGCGGCTACGGTTGCCCCGCCAGTGTAGCCGAACAGATTAAGAACTGTGGGTGACTTGCCTTGGCACGCTTTGACAATCTTGTCCCAATTTGATGCTTGTTCGGGAAAAAGACCCGTGTGCTTGAATCCCGTCGGCGAGATTATAAATTTTAAGTTATTGTATTGCACAGTCCACTCGTCTGGAATTTTTTTAATCCACTTCCATTGCCCACCACCCGTGTTGCTTCGGATGTAGTGGCCGTGCAAGTCTTTATATTTGGCAAGTTCAAATGGCGCGGACCAGATGGCCTGGGGGTCGGGGCGCAAAAGAAAAATGTCGCCCCAGCGTTCAAGTTTTTCGCCTCCGCCCGATGCAATTATTTCATAATCATTCCAATTCGACGTCGTTTTCATTTTGAAACTTTTAATCCTATCACGATGTCGTCGCCGTCAATGTTGATTTTTTTGTTTTTTGTGTTTGGAATTTCCGACAAAGACAAAGTGGACGCCAAAACCTCTTCGCTTATTTTAATATAATTTTTCTCGACGAGAGTTCGGAATTTATTATTTTTTGTTACAAGCGACAAATGCACGCGCGCGGTGATTTCAAGGTCCGCTTCTTGGCGCGCGACCTGTATAGTGCGGATGATTTCGCGCAAGATACCCTCTTCAACCAATTCATCCGTCAACACTGTGTCTATGGTCAATGTAAGGCCGTCTTCCGTGACCGACACGTATTCGGGCTTGCTTTTGAATTTGCGTTCAAACAGGTTCATCGGCAAGTTTTTGAATTCACCTACGCTTACTTTGTCATTTTTTATTACAGGTTCGGATGTTTCAAGCGCGACCTTCAGTTTTTGCGCTTCGGATTTCAAAACGGCGCCTGCGGACTTGAAGTTGACCGCCAAGTACGGCGTGTTGAATTTTGTGTCATCGTGCGCGATTTCGATTTTGTGGACATTAACTTCCGCACAGATGATGGATTCAAATTGCTTGACCGCGGCGGTGTTGTTTGTTTGGATATACAGCGTGCTTAAGGGTTGGCGGAGTTTTAGGTTTTCACGGGCTCGAAGTGACAGCGCAACCGAGATTACGTTTCGGACGAAACGAACTTGCTCACTTATATCTTTCGGTATTTTACCGTTGTATTTGCTATAGGACGAATCTGGCCAATCCGCAAGCATCACAAGTTCGGCGTTTTTGGGGCCACGGATTTTTTGCCAAATGTGTTCGCAAAGGAACGGCGTGATTGGGCACAAAACAATCGCGGTTGCACGGATTGCGCTGTACAAGGCCCAGTAGGCATTATGCTTGTCAGTGTCACTTTGGTTTTTCCAAAAACGACGGCGGTTGACGCGGATGTAAAAGTTGGTAAGGTCTTCAATAAAGGCTTCGGCGAATTGGATGACTTCGTGGGGTTTGTGGTCTTCGTAGGCACGCTGGGTATTGGCAATCAATTCATTTGTCGCGGTTATAAGCCAAGCGTCGGTAACGTCAAGGTCGCGAGGTGTATGGTTATGGACATCTGGGCGGTCGATTTGAGCATAGGTGTCGTAAAAGACAAACGCATTGTAAATACCAAGAAGTTTGCGACGGGTCTCTTCAATCAAGGTCGGCCCAAAGCGCACATCCGATGCGGGGTTACAGGATACGAACAGATACCTCATGGCATCGACTCCGAAAGTTTCGGCGGCATCGTCGAACTTGATGTTATTGGGCCCAGATTTCGAAAACATACCGCCTCGCTCGTCCAAGATTCTGCCGTACCCGATGACCTTTTTATATGGTGCCTTGCCAGTTAACACGACCGACATAAACAGTTGCGAATAAAACCACAGGCGTATTTGTTCTTTCATTTCGATTACGACATCAAAGGGCGTATAGTCCTTGGCCGTGGTAGAAAACGGTGCAATACCAGCATCAAGCCAGCAATCACCCACATCGGGGATTCGCTTCATGGGCTTGCCACAGTGCGGACATTTGATTTCGATTTCGTCTATGTATGGCCTGTGCAGATGCGGTAGTTTGTCGACAAGTTCAGGTTTTACGGCAAGTTTGCGTAACTCGGCCCTGGAACCTACGACAGTGATGTGACCGCAAGCGTGGCCAGCCTCATGTTGGTAAATCGGCAGTGGTAGGCCATAAAAGCGACGACGGCTTATGTTCCAATCGCCCATGTTTGTAAGCCAATCCTCCATGGCCTTGCCCGTAAATGCGGGCACCCATTCGACCTTTTTTGCCGAGGCCAAAAGTTCCTTTCGTATGCCGTCGGTGGCGATGTCCCAACCTTCGACAAGTCGGAAAATCACGTTGGTTTTGCAACGCCAACAGTATGGATAACTGTGCGAGTGGTCGTGGTTGTAAAGCAGGCTTCCATTTTTTTGCAATTTGTCAAAGACGATTTCTTCGCAATTCGCGGTGTTCTTCCCCGCCAAGAATTCAAAGTCGGATGTAAACACACCAGCCTCGTCGACAGGAATAATTTGTTTTAAATTTAATTTTTGGCCAAGTTCGAAATCCTCGGCGCCACAGCCTGGGGCGATGTGCACGGCGCCCGAGCCGTCGGTTGCCGAAACGGCATCCCAAGGCACGATTTTATGCTCGAAGTTTTGAACCTTAAGAGGCAAAAAGGGTTCGTATTTAAGGCCGACAAGTTTGGCGCCCTTGAATTCATCAATGACCTTGTATCGAGGCGCGCCTTTGTATTCCATAACCTTTATTGCGGCCTTGCCAACGATGATTTTTTCTCCGCCTACCTCAAGAAGCACGTAATCGTGGTCGGGGTTGATTGCGATTGCGACATTGGCGGACAGGGTCCACGGAGTTGTTGTCCAAACCACCAACGTGACGCCTGGCCCGATACGCTTCGCGATGTCCGTACCAAGTTTGGCTTTAATAAAAACGGCTTTGTGGGAAAGTTCTTTGTAACTGCCGTTCATTTCGTGCTCGGAAAGGCTTGTCCCGCAACGTGGGCACCATGGCATGGCTTTGTAACTTTTGGCAAGCATCTTGCGGTCATAACAGACCTTTAAAAAGTTCCAAATGCACTCTATGTTGTGGTCGCTGTTGGTATAGTAACTGTTGTCCCAATCCATGATTTGGCCAAGGCGGACGCTTTGAGCCGTTTGGATTTGGGAAAAGCGGTTGACGCGCTCGATGCATTTCTCGGTGAACTTTTCAAGTCCATAACCCGCAATGGCATGCTTTCCGCCAAGACCCAAATCCTTTTCGACCTCGACCTCGACCCACATGCCTTGGGCGTCGAAGCCGTTTTGAAAGTGCGTTTTACGACCGCGCAAGGTGTTGTATTTAATTATGGCGTCCTTTAGAGTCCTGCCCCAGCAGTGGTGAACGCACATGGCATTGTTGGCAGTGATAGGGCCGTCAAGGGTTCGGTAAATGTCTTTGCTGTTTTTGTTTTTGGCGGACATTTTTGAAAAGACATCGCGGTCGCGCCACAACTTAAGTATTTCGTGTTCATTTTTTATAAAGTCGAAACTCATGTTCAAAGTTTAACACTTTAATTATTTAATTTCAAATTCTTTTCGCGTGTCGTAGTAGACGTAGCCACTTCCGCCTGCCGAGCCTGTGATTAACAGGCATCCAAAGATTCCTACCCACAGCCATGGCGATGCTTTCTT
>JAIRQZ010000026.1 GCA_031256235.1 Christensenellaceae bacterium
CGAAGGCACAGTTATCGAAGTCATGCGAAATGCGACTTTTAAAGTCAAAATCGCAAACGGACATATCATAACTGCGCGGGTAAGCGGTAAACTTTACAAAAACAATATTCGAATCCTTGAAAATGACTCGGTCAAGGTAAGCATAAGCCCTTACGACTTGACCAACGGAATAATTACGTGGAGAGGTAAAACACAATGAAAGTAAGAAGTGGCGTAAAGCCAATATGCAGGGATTGCGTGGTAAGCAAACGCGAAGGTCGCGTTATTGTCACATGCAAAAAACATGCAAAACACAAACAAAGGCAGGGGTAATAAGGTATGGCACGTATTGCAGGGATTGACGTCCCAAAAGAAAAATGTGTAAGGTACTCGTTACAATACATTTATGGTGTTGGCGACCCTTATGCATGTGAAATTTGTGCGGGTTGCAAAATTGACCCGACAAAGCGCACAAAAGACTTGACCGACGACGAAGTTAACAAAATCCGCAAGTACATCGAAGTACACGGAGCAGAGCACCCAGTCGAAGGTGACTTGAAGCGTGAAGTGTCACTTAACATCAAACGGTTGAATGAAATCGGATGTTATCGTGGTATTCGTCACAGAAAAGGACTTCCTGTTCGCGGTCAATCGACCAAACAAAATGCACGAACACGCAAAGGTCCAAAGAAAATGGTAACAAGGAGTAAATAAAAATGGCAAAAGAAAATGCTCCAATGAAAAACAAGCCCACGGCAACTGCCGCCGCAACGAAGCGCAAGAAAAAAGCCGCCCATACTAACATCAAGGGCCAGGCTCATATTCATGCGTCTTTTAACAACACCATCGTGAACATCACCGACGAAAGTGGTGCGACCCACGCATGGGCAAGCGCAGGCACAAGCGGGTTTAAAGGTTCAAGGAAAAGCACGCCGTTCGCGTCGCAAACCGCCGCCGAAAAGGCCGCGGTCGCCGCAAAAGAACTTGGCGTCCAAAAAGTCGATGTATTTATCAAGGGCCCAGGGCACGGCCGTGAAAACGCAATTCGCGCGTTGCAAACCGCAGGCCTGGAAGTCACATCCATCAAAGACGTGTCACCGATCGCGCACAATGGTTGTCGCGCACCTAAAAGGAGGAGGAAATGAGCAAATATACGGGACCTGATTGCCGCCTCTGCCGTCGTGAAGGTTGCAAATTATTTTTAAAGGGCGAACGTTGCGTGACTCCAAAATGCGCGATTGAAAAACGTCCTGTCGTTCCTGGTCAACACGGATTGTTACGACGAAAAGACAAAGAATACGGAATACAACTTCGTGAAAAACAAAAAGTCAAACGTGCTTACGGTGTATCCGAAAAACAATTCCATAACATGTACCTCGAGGCCGTCCGCCAAAAAGGCGTCACTGGCGACAACTTGCTTACAATGCTTGAAAGGCGCCTTGACAATGTTGTCTATCGTATGGGTATCGGAAGTTCGCGTTCCGAGGCACGCCAAATTGTGTCGCACCGCCACATCACGGTTAACGCTAAACCGGTCAACATCGCGTCGTACAAAGTCGA
Organism: Christensenellaceae bacterium; assembly: GCA_031256235.1. GTDB lineage: Bacteria > Bacillota > Clostridia > Christensenellales > UBA1242 > WQSK01. The sequence goes on from JAIRQZ010000026.1 coordinate 1,540, forward strand.
CAAGGGTGATGTTATCGCGATCAAAGAAAACAAACGCGCACTTGAAATGTTCAAATCGCTTAAGGGTCAAAAGCCTGTCATGCCTGCGTGGCTTGAATTTTCGGGCGACAAACTTACAGGAAAAGTCAAAGAATTGCCACAACGCAGTGATATCGATTTGAATATCCAAGAAAATCTGATTATCGAGTTGTACAGTAAATAAGGGTTAAAAAAGGAGAAATATAAAAATGCACATGGAACTTGACAAACCAAAAATGACATTGACAGAGGACAAAGGTGGCAACAGCGCAAAGTTTGTTGTTGAACCGCTTGAGCGTGGCTATGGCACAACACTTGGAAACTTGCTTCGCAGGGTTCTGTTGTCGAACTTGCCAGGTACTGCGGTAGTCGCAGTCCGCATCGCAGGCGTCAACAACGAATTTTCGACCATCAAAGGTGTTCGCGAAGATGTGACCGACATCGTATTGAACTTGAAATCTTTGATTTTGAAATCAAGCGACCAATCGCCCGAATTCAAAACCACAATGCGCATCAACAAAAGTGGAGCAGGCGCAGTTACGGCAAAGGACATCGAAAAGACAAGCGAAATCACCGTTTGCAATCCTGACCTTGTTATCTGCACTCTTGACGGAGGCGCAAAACTTGAAATGGAACTTACAATCGGTAACGGCCGTGGCTATGTTGTAGCAAAAGACCAAAAAGGCGCAACCGAATCAATCGGCTACATTGCGATTGACTCTTTGTTCTCGCCCGTCGACAAATGCAACTACTATGTTGAAAGTGCTCGCGTTGGCCAAAAAATCGACTATGATAAACTTGTCCTCGAGGTTGCAACCAACGGCTCGGTCGACGCAAAAGAAGTCGTGTCGCTTGCCGCAAAACTTGTCCAAGACCACCTTGGCTTGTTCGTCGGCCTCGTAAGTGGTATGGCGAACACAAGCACCCTTATCGATTGCAAAGAAGACACCAAAGTCAAATTGCTTGAAACAAGCATTGAAGACATGGAGTTGTCGCCTCGCAGTTCAAACTGCTTGAAGCGCGCCAACATCAACACCGTCGAAGACCTTGTAAAAAAGACGAAAAACGATATGTTAAAGGTCCGTAACCTTGGTTCAAAAAGCCTTGATGAAATCATTTTTAAACTCGAAGCCCTTGGATTGTCCTTGCGCGCTGACGAAGACGGAGGTTTGTTGTAAATGAAAAACCAAGGACACGCAAAACTTGGATTGCGCACAGACCAACGCTTGCAAATAATCCGCAACCAAGTCTCGCAACTTTTGTGGAACGGTCGCATTGAAACTACTCTTGCGTACGCAAAGGCGACCGCGACCGCGACCGAAAAAGTTTTGACAATCGCAATTGACGCATACACCGACACAGTTAAGGTCGACAAAGATGTCATCAACAGCAAAGGCGTAACCGTTAAGAAAACAGTTCTTCAAGACGGGCCCAAGAAACTTGCCGCGCGTCGCAAAATTATGTCAAAGACATATGACTTGTTTGAAACTCGCAGTAAAGAAGAATCCAAGGCCTCGTTTGATAAACGCACAAAGCACATCAACCACCCGCTTGTTGAAAAGATTTTCAACGAACTTGCCCCCAAGTACGCAAAACGTGCAAAGGAAGTCGGACAGGGTGGAGGCTATACTCGAGTGTTAAAACTTGGGTTCCGCCGTGGCGATGACGCCGAGCGCGCCATTGTCGAACTTGTTTAATTGATTGGACTTTTTCGCTGTTTTGTGGTATAATAAGCACGCATGATTTATTTTGTACGGCACGGAAGCACGGATTGGAACGATTTGAAAAAAGTCCAAGGCAGGGCTGATATCTCATTGAATGCGAAAGGCATCGCCCAGGCTCGTGCTCTTGCGCCGCTGATTGACAATTTACAAATCGACCAAGTCTATTGCAGCCCGCTTAAGCGTGCAAAAGAAACCTTGCAATATATTTACAGTGGCCCCGTATTTACATATTACGACGAACGCTTAAGCGAACGAAACTATGGCGAATTTGAAGGGGTGAAAACCACTGATTTTGATTATGCAAGTTTTTGGAACGAAAAAGGCCCCCAAGATTTCAAAACAGCGGAAAATTTTTTTGATTTCAAACGAAGGGTCTTTGACTTTTTGGATTACTTGAAAACCGAACCGAATAAAAACTGTCTGGTCATATCGAATCAAGGCGTGGGCCGTCTTTTCCAAAGTTACTTTTACGGCGCCCCACCCGATGGCATGTATAACACTGCAATACCTCACTGTGAAATAATTAAATTCAATTTCAGCGCAATGCCCGACAACGCAGGCAAAATTGTTTACGACTATTCTGACATAATGAAGCAGGAACCCGAACTTTTGAAAATTCAGGATTTAAGTGGCGACAGCAAAGAAAAAGAAAAAACCAAAGGCGAAAAACGCAAACACTTTTTCATTGAAACCAATAACGAAGTCAAAAAGAAACGCGAAGGCGAAAGCGGAATCGATAAAATGTTCCGCGGTTTTTTCGATACTTTTGATTTGCTTTTCGGAATAATCGGGCTTGAAACTTCAAAATCATCAAGTTTCTCGTCGGGGCTTAAAAAAGGCAAAAAGTCCGAGCAGGAACATGAGAGATAGTCCATTACGCTTGACTTTGCCCCGAATGAAAGGTAAGGTGTAAATATGTTTGGCAACTCGATGGTATCGTTAATCGTTGTGTTGGTCATATGTGTCCCGTTGGGGGCAGGTGCCCTTTGGCTTGCTGGTTTTTTTGAAAACAACGCAAAAACGAAAAAGGTTTCTCAATTTTATTCTAACCGCTGGATGACAAAATCCGAAGTCAACACTAAATACATATATACAACTCTTACAAATATCCGAACCTGCAAACCTAAAAAAGCAAGTGCCCTTGTACGATTCGAGGCCGTAGGCCGTGACGTCCAAATTAACTTTGCACCCACAGATTATCATACGATTGTACTTGGAACTACTGGCTCGGGTAAAACGCACGGGTATGTCTTGCCATATGTCTATGCGCTTGGCCACCGTGGCGACAAACCCAACATGGTTATCACCGACCCTAAAGGCGAAATCTATGGCTTTATGGCGGAAACCTTGCGTCGTCAAGGCTATGATGTCCAAGTCTTCAATTTGTCCGAACCCACAAAATCAAGCCGATGGAATCCCTTTGAGCAGGCATGGAACATGTACCAACGTGCGCACAATTTGGAAAAGGAATTAAAAAAACACGTCAATGTCGAACCCCGCAGTTTGAACCTTCGAATCATCTCATCTCAATATCCCAATGAATGGTACGAATTCAACAAAATCGCCTACCCGTCTTACGCTATGGCGGACATGGCGCGAAAGACCCTGAAACAACGCCTCTTGTCCGACGCGGAAGCCGACGTCAAAGACATCTGTTCTGCAATTTGCCCAGTAACAAACGAAAAGGACCCAAGTTGGGAAGAAGCCGCCCGCGACCTTATCCAAGGTACCGCGCTCGCGATGCTCGAGGACAGCCTTAACCCCAACCTCGGCATGACAAAGGAAAAGTTTAACTTTTACAACATCTTCAAAATCTTGGGAACGCGTGACGGCGGTCAAGAAATGTTTAAAACTGTCAAAGAATACTTTGCGGGTCGCGACAAGTTAAGCCCCGCAACAATGCTTGCGCAAACAGTTATAAGCAACGCAGACAAAACCATGATGAACTTCTTTGGTGTAGTCACTCAAAAACTTTCGATGTTCGCCGACAAAGGTATTTGCTATATAACAAGCGGTACCGATATGCAGTTTGAAAACTTCGCGAAAAAACCGACCGTGTTCTTTTTGATTATCCCCGACCAAATCAAGGTCCGCCACACATTGGCAACCCTTTGTGTCGCGCAACTTTACAAAAACCTTGTCAACATCGCCAACAGTTTGGGTGGGGCATTGCCATGGACAACATACTTTATTTTGGACGAGTTCGGCAACATGCCAAAACTCAACGACTTTTCGACCATAGTAACCGTTGCCCGTGGCCGTCGCATCTACTTGACACTTGTGTTGCAAGACTATAAACAACTTGAAACCATATATGGCGCAAGTGACGCGATTACCATCCGTAATAACTGTAACGTCCAAATCTTTATCGGTGTCAATGACAAAGAATCCCGAGAAATTTTCAGTAACCTCTTGGGCGACATGACAATCGAAAAAGAAACCGAAAGCATCTCCAAAAGCACTGGCAAGGCCGTCAAAGACGACCCCAACGCGGGCTCCAAGTCAATCAACAAAGACTACGTGTCCCGTCCGCTGTTGCCGCCGAACGAGTTACTTGACCTCCAACCAGGCACAATCTTCGTCTATCACTTCGGTTTCCACCCCTTGCGAAGCAAAGTCTCGCTGTTTTGGCAATGCGCGCAAAACGGCCTTTTACGCGTCTACAAAGAAAACGACACATACGTCGGCGACAAATACTTTGACGAAGCCGCAGTATTCTACGACATAAGCCGCCGAAACAGCATCGTCCTCAACGTCAAAAAGAATAACAACGATTTCCTTGACTGGTAAAAACGCCTTACAAGTTTATTGTTGCTTTCGTGGAACTATTGGAATATAATTAACTGTATGAAAAAACTTTTTCAATCTTTGGCTGTTTGTGCCATGGTGGTTTTGGTGGCGGTCGGTGTGGCGGGGTGTGGCCTTTTTTCTGACCCGCATTTCCACAATGCTGGCAAAAGATATTTTCAAACGCTTGGGCATATCCCAAGTTTCAGGGTCGATTATGCAGATGGTAAAATCGAAATAAAAATTGGTGATACATTGAAAATTAAACTTAACGATAACGATATTCGAACTTGGACAAAAAAAACAAATAAGCCTATACCCAGCAGGCTCTATGAAGCATGTAGTAGTTTTCAAAGTTATAAGACAAAATACCGATATGATGGTGATTTAACATATTTAGGGCGGGAGGCTCAAAGATATGTGCGTATAAGCGCTGATTGGGGGAGCGAAACTGAATACATCATCGATAAAGAATATGGTGTTATATTGTTTGATGGAATTACGTTTGGAGTTGAATCGTTCGATTTTTAAAAGGAACATAACAAATGAAAAAAGCAATCTTAATATCGTTAATTTCCTGCATCGGGCTAATAATTGGTTTTGTATTAGATACAGGCATGAAAAGTGAAAATAATTACGACACACAATATCGCGAAGCGTCACGTAAAATAAGTTTTAGTGGGATACAGTTCGATAACGATATTGAAGAGTGTGATTATTTGCATATGGCCAACGAGTACCTTGATGAATACGAAATTTCTAAAATAAGACAATGGCTTGAAGATATGGGTTTCGGGATGTGTGAATACGAAGCAAGTTGGGATTGCGCCGAGTGCAAATACATAAGAGACAATTTTAACAAGATTTTATTAAAAGCAATAGATTCGGGGGTAATCAAAAATTTTTTGGATATCAAGGAGCGTACAACAAGTAATAGTTTGTCGCGAGCATGGTGGGGAGGAGAAGGAACAAACACTGGAGGAACTCATGTTGGAATTATTAAAAAAGCGGTAGAAATGCTTAGCAGCGACAAGGGGACAGGACCGAACACAGCATATTCTTTTTTTAATAAGTATATCAACTCAAGCACAGGTCAACTAATCACAAATCAATTACTCCAATGGGTTATAGACCCAGACGAATATGAGCATCAACCACAATCACATTATTACGTTGTAGATACGGCCGATAAATCAACTTTCGGAGAATATTACCGGAACCGCCATTGGGATGTGGCTTATAAACCGCGTTGGTGGCCACCGATTACTGGGTGGTTAAATGTTAATGTATCCGATGGCGAGTATTCGCCAAGCCCAAGAACGCGATTGGAAGACCATTATTCGGCGGCACTTAACGCTTATAAAAGCAAGAGGAATGTAAACGACTACGAACGCGAACAAGACGCTGTCAAACATCTTGGCTGGGCAATCCACTATTTACAAGACATGGGCAACAGTTTCCATGGTTTCGGTGTGCTAATTGATGCTATTGCCATGCTACAGAACAAAGACCCGCATAATGAATGGGAGAAGTTTTGCTCGGGTGTACAAGGCATCAATACATCAATGGGTAAGAAATATAGGACATTTAATAATAATTTTTTATCGGTCAACGAACTTGCCAAATATGTTACAAGTAGTTCTTTCGCTTCGAATCTGTTACTGCCACCCTACAATAGCGCAAGCGATAGGAATCTTGCGGAATTATCCATTGGTGCAACTGTAGTGTATCTTGCCGCTCTACTTGACCAATTCTACACGGACATCAAATCATGGGATAACGACAACCCAACCGCTCGCATGCAATCCGCAATCAAAGACGGCCAAGCATACCAATTCAAAAACATGAATAGCCAAAAATACATGGACGCCTCTGGGACTGCTAATCAAAGCAATGTAAACCAATACCCACAAACAGGGCTTGCGAATCAATCATTCACAGCAATCTATAGAAGCACGGCAAATGGTGGAGACGGTAGTTTCGAGTTTGCGCCGAAACATACGACGGGACAAAGATTAGATTTAACCGCAGGCTCGGGACATAGATTGACGGTCACTGCTCCGACTACCAGTTCCACATATAAAGGACAAAGGTTCAAGGTTACATATCTACAAGATGGCCGTTACAGAATAATGAGTGGTGATTCGGGTTATTCAGATGTTGTCCAAGTGAATGGAGCAAGTTCAAACAATAACCAGGCGATAAGTAGTTATGCGTGGAACCCCGACAGTCTTCATCATTTTTGGTCGATAGAACCCGTACTACCGCAAACAATTCAACCCAACAAAATCTACCAAATCAAAAATGCTGGCTCGGGGTTATACCTGGAAGTTGGAGGCTGTTATACCTCTAATGGTTCAAAGGTAACGCAATATAACAAAAGTACAAGCGACCACCAAAGGTGGAAATCGGTATACAATTCCGATGGCACGTATTCGTTTGTCCCCTTGCATTCACCGACTGGGCATCTTGAAAGTATCGGAATGAACATGAAAATCTACAGCAATACCAATGCGCCTCACGATGGTCAAAGATTCTATATCGCTTATCATGCGACAAACAGGTACAAAATTGTGCCCAAAAAAGGTTTATCAAATGGCAATACTATAATCGCGACCGACAATACCTTGATAAAAGAAGCATCATATGCGAATTCGAACGCAATGCACTACTGGGCGTTCGAACTGGTTTAGAACTTATTAATTTCCTTGACTGGTAAAATATATAATTATATAATTACACAGACTAGGGCAGAGGGCTCTGGCAGGTACAAATGAAACGCAAAGTTTTTGGGGGAGCATTAATCATCGCACTCGTGGTGTCGCTGACGCTTACGGGTATCTTCTTTTCTGGAAATAATCCAAAAACCTTGGAATCGTACACCTTGGAAGGTTTTCAATATTTGTTCGGTGGCAACGACAGAGAAACTGGCGCAATAGAACTCGGTGGCCGAAACACCGAATTAAGCATGCGCGCGCAAAGAGACAGGCTTGGTGGCACACAGTATGTGTATGACGAAGACGGCAAAGTCGTATTGGATGAAAATACCGAATTACCGATTGAAGTCCCTGGACGCGAGTTGGACACGGCCAACGCCGATGATATAATGTCCGCGTATAGGTTTTCAAACGGTTTCTGTATGCCAGTTTTCCCGAACCAAGACATGCAACAAATTGTGGCGGGCGTCGATTACAACACCGACATAAATTATGGTTTTATCATGATTGACCCAAGGGGCCAAGGCGGTGCCACGGATACCAAGGAATCCATCTCGGTCGAATTAAGGGCTGCAGAAAATGTGGGCAGTTTGAAAGGCGAGGAAAGAACCACGTGGTGGCGATACAATCGTGGAGCGTGGGGCGCAACAATCCAAGCCACTGGTGTCGGCGAGAACGATTTACGGAACAGCGCGGTCAGCAACAAAAATACCCTATATTACACCACAGCCATGCTTACTGGCGCATTTGACAGGGAAGGCTTTTACGAATTTTATGTAAACTGTTCTTATATGGCTGGCAATACCCGCGTAAGCGTAAATTTAAGTTTCAGTTTCTATATCGTGCATGCAAGCGAGTACGAGGGTTTGAACAGGCCGCTTTTGAAATGGAAAGAAAAGAATTCGGCAGAAGAAAACCCATACGGATGGGGTTCTGGTGGACGATACTATTACAATCTTAACGGCTACGACAACAAAAACTATAACGAGCCCTTTATGAAATACAAGGAATCAAGGTTCCAGGCGCGTGTCGCCGCAACTGACGAGCGTAGTATCCCTATGTCCAAATATATCGACGAGCGTGGCACCATGGCGGGCATAGAATACATTGATACTGAAGGCACCGCGCACAGCGGGTTGTCGGAGTGGTCTTTCAAAAAACTTGGCAGTTATTCAATCGAGGCTAACATTGTATATTGGGACGCTGCGTACCCAGGCGGAGGCAAACTTATTACCTCCTACAAAGAGAGTAATGGTAAGGTCATCGATAAACACTATTCCACGCTCAAATATTCGCTGTCGGTTTTTGGGGCCCAGGCCTATTACGAAAATTACGAGATGACGGACACAAGCAACAAACAACTGATTTTCGACGGCAAGACATATAAAACGGACCTTGGCGATAACGGCAACATAGGGCCCGTTATAAGCGCCAATATAACCACGAACAGTCGCATCGACGATTTAATCAAGTCTGGTCTGATTATTAAACCTGGACAGACTCAGCCTTTGCAAGATGTTGACAAATTTGAATTGACGGCCAAGCAAGTAGAGTATCTTGTCGACAGCCCGAACCCTCTACACTTCATTACTCCGGCGGTCACTAACGCACCGCCCGTCCGATTATTCGGCAATGTGGTGTCAAAAGGACACGTATATTACAAGGCGCCAGGAAGTACGACGTGGAAAGAAGTCAAAGACAGCAATGGCAACTGGCTCTACGACAAAGACGGCTCGTGGTCGACCGAGGGCGAATGGTTTATTGCACTGAATTTCAAGAATGAACCCGCAGCCAAAGCCTACAAGTTCAAAAGCGGAGACGTTTTCGCACCTGTACCCGAATACTTCCAACAATTCTTTTACTTCAAAATCAACAACTTTGTCGATGCCCGCATAGTATATCCCAACCCAAATGATGCGGACCACCCACATATTATTTACTTTAACGAATTTGTGCGAAGTGTCGGTATAAGCAGTGCCTTCGTCGCATTCCTGCAAAACGGTAATGGCCCTGAATATATTCCTGGCCCATACGAAATGCAACCCAGGGTCCAACTGTCGCACTACTACTGGCACATCGTCACAGAAAAAGAACTCGACAAAAACGGCTATTATCAAAAACTTGATAACGATAATCAAAAAATCTACAGTAAACACAATGGTAAGCGCCTCAACGTAGGCGATGTTGTAATGGAAGACGACGACATGATGGGTGGCTGGCTTGACGTAGACCCCTACACAGGTCGCATTACATTAAAGGCTGGCGGTGAAGCTATCAACTTCAAAGAAACAGGAGTTTACATTTTTCGTGTCTACTACGGCAATCTGTATCTTTCGAAATACGACTTTGCCGTGGTCATTGACGGCATCAACATAAACGGCCTTGATTATGTAAGTTACGACACCCAAACCGTCAAAGGCGATACCGTCCAAGTCGAGGGCGACAAAGGCACAATCGGGCACCCTGGCTTCAACCGCAAGGGCATATTCGTCGACAGTGGTGAACTTATTGAATTTGAAATTTTTGGAAACCAAGGTCCCGTTTCAGTGCGGTGGGGTAATAAGCCAAGTGACCCAGACGAAAACGACGGCCTGCGTGAACTTATATCCATGTACGGAAGCATCGACGGCGTCGGCAAATACTCCCAAGCCACGGTAACGCACTATCCATTTTCTCGCGATAACAACTATTTTGGGGCGCCTGACCTCGACGAAGGCATCGAGGGTGGCGACTTCTCGATTGACGTCACACAACAAAAACTCCGCAGCCCATACAAGTTAGAAATATCAAACCCACCGATATATAACTACAAGGTCGGGAAAAAACCGGTCCCAGGTGGACAACTAAAATGGACAATCCTGAACCGTGAAGGCACCGATACCCTCAAATTCGAAGAGGGTGGCCTCTACATTATTCATATTTGGGACACCGCAGGCGGGCGAAAGGACATCGGCTTCTTGATCGACACGACTCTTGCCGCATTTTCGCAAAACTCTGGCGGTATAATAGAAACCACAAGCAGCATCGGCGTTGCAGGCGACCATTATCTTCCGAAGTACGGTGCATTTGACGACTGCCAACTTCCGAAAAACGTCAAATGGGAGCGTCCAGACTTCAGCAACCAGGCTGCACCTAACGTCGTCGACAAGACCGTTTGGGTCGGCTTCGGTAGCCAAAAAATCATAAAAGCCGATGGGTTGATGGCGGCCTTTGAAAACCTGCGCATATTGAACCTTGAATTTGTAAACTATATTTTGGACCCTGGCAACGGCATCGTTAACACGGACGGCGACATAGTCATCGAAATCGTAAAACGCGAATGGTCAAAGGACGACAGTGACCCCACAAAATTCCAAACCTTGGGGAACGCGAGTTCTGGAGGAACCCCTGGCGTGGACGGTCAAGTCTACGTCGGAACTGACCAACGCAAGGACGACAATTCCGATACTGGAAGTACACGGGAAAGCGGTTACCGAATGGCCCTAACTGACGAGGGTTTCTACTTCCTTAAATCCACAGATGCGGTCGGCAACGTTTCGATGTGGTACGTTTGGGTTAACTATGACAAATCACTCGGCATGGTCCTACAGGATTCGATTCGATTGGACGGCAAACTAAACGACTCCACAACCTTGATAATGCCTGAAGGCATGGCCAACCAGGACAACATCTACTTCTCGTTCTTGCCCGTAAGCAAAGAATACATGGGACTACATAACGGAGCAGGTGTCGAAGGTCATAAATACATTGTTGACCGCGTCGAATGCACTTTTTATCCTTTCGACTTGAGACCCGACCGAGCCAAAACCGACAAGAACTATCCATTTTCTTCGCCCGACACGAACCCCACATCGCCCACGATACTTTGGCAGCGCGACGGCGCAAAGAAATTAAGTGACGCTTCGATAGGAAAATCCGAAAGTGCCTATTACGACTCAATCAACAACGGCAGTTACGATACCGTGCTTGTGCCCGTAAACCAAACCAAGCCCGAAACTGAAGAAGGCCTTTACAAAATCACGCGTTATTATGACATGTATTACCACGAGTCCACTGACCCCATGTGCGGACCATCTGCCCCTCGGGAGGACAAACAGGTACGCAACTACTACTTCGTTGTCGACCGTAATCAAGTAATCCCATCCCTCGGCAGGCCATTCGAAAGCGAAATCGAACTGTCATTCAAGCCAAATTCAGGTAACAACCCAAGAAACGCAAACTACAAGGACTTTTATACGCCTGTTCCGACCAACGCCCAAGAAGTCAAGGTTAACTTGCCAAGCAACGGAACAAAATACGGTGGCCGACCATACTTCTACCTTGACATCCTTGATGGCTGGTCGGGCGTTATGACCCCATTCGGTCATACTGGCCAACCAAACCCAGGCCTTACACCCGCCGTCCAACAATCCAAGTACTTAAACACACTGGATGTAACCCTTTCCGCAAAAAACTATTCCACCGATGAAAAAGGCGACATAGTGGAATCCGCCCAAGACATCCCATTACCTGCCAACAACACCTTCACCCAAAGCGGCAAGTACAGGGTATACGTCCGTGACAAGAGTAGTTTCGGAATAAGTTGGCAACCATACGGCAGAACGACCGAGGACAGCGACGCAAAGTCCAACAAAAGCAAAATTGATTTCCGAATCGACCGAGACGAAATCATGGCCTTCTGGAGAATCAAACGTGGCACAAACGACGCAAAAGATTTCAAAGTCTCCGATTTCGGAGGCGAACATTGGACACAACTTCGCGAAGGCGACAGTTTAATGCTGTACTACAAAAATGACACCGAAGACTTCTTCTCACCGTTAAGCGACCCGCAATTCACGGTTCGAACCCGCACGCGTGGTTCTTACAACATCTTTGCAAGTTCACCCGTCAAAGACAAAAACCAGCCCGAAGTCTTTGGAACAGTGTCCACAACGTATTTGGATTTAATGAAACACAGCAATTCGACCAGCAATTTCGCGAAGGACGTCGCCGATGACCAAATCGTCGACATCACGGCCAAAATTTCTTCGCCCGCCACTGGTCCTCGCGACTATGTGCTTCGCGTCGATAACGAAAAACCCGTACATACTCTCACTCGCGTAAAGGCCGTCGATAAAATCTTTAACCAAGGAAACGCAAACCAATGGGAGTCCCCAGGAAGCGCTGTTTTTGACAACTTTATTTTCTCTATCCCTGACAATTTCGCATTTACCCCGCGCCCCGATTCCACAAAGCCCTATGGCGCCCGCGACGTAAGCGAAACCGACAAGATTACCTATCAACGCGTAGACGAATCGCTTAATCCGATAGGTGCATGGATGCCTTTTGATTACGAACTTGACCCTCGCATCGGCGCCCCAGCCACACCGTTCTCCGAATATGTCAAATTATCATTGTTTCCCGACAAAATTTTGTTCTTCTGTATAAAAGAAACTGACCGTGCTGGCAACGAAACAATCTTTTACGTCCGCCTGCGCAATGAAGGTTACCGAAATGTAATCCCAGCAAAAGGCACCGTCGGCCCATTTGACAAAGCAAGCCGAACCGAAATCAACCTTGTCGGAGGCGAAGAAAAAACGCCGCCCGCATGGTCGCAAAAGACGTGGTCCAACCTGGCGAACGATTACATCCCGCACATTTTTGCAAACGACATCACAATGGGAACCATAACGCAACTTAACGACGGCTTCTTTGCGAAAAACGCAAACTTCAGTTTCAGTTACACCGTCGGCCCACGCATGGAAAACGAAACAACATTCGCAAGATACAAATATGGGACAAGCACTTGGAAACCCAAACGCTCGAACACGCCAAGTGATGTAATCGACGGAACAGTGGGCGAGTTCCATGAATTCCTGCGCATCATGCTTGAAAAAAGCGTAGATACCGTCGTCAACATCACGTACAAAGACGGCTTTGGAACAAAGTATTACAAAGTATCTCAATTGCTTCAAGAAACCAACCCACCACCAAAGCACACAATAAAGGTTTCACAAACGGGCGTAGACAACCGTGACCTTTTGATCGAAATCGAAAACTTTACAAAACTGTACGACTTGTATGACATGGGTAACAGATACAGACTCGAACTGTTCGGAATCGACGAAAACGGCGAATGGAAGCAACACTCATGCCTAAGTGCAACCCCCGTGCTCCAAGAAAACAAATTCTACGACCGCGCCTTGTCGTTCAACAAAAACTCGATAAAATTGCCTAACTACTTGCAACAATATGCGGGTTGGCAAGGCGACTATGTCATCGTGGTAACCGACAGTTTTGGCCGAGCCGTCACTACCGAGTACCACGGCTCGGACTTGACCCCCGAAATCAGAATCGAAGGCATCACCTTGGCGCAATACAAAAACACCCCCGCCTGCGTCCTTGGCGTGCCCTATGTCGGAAGCAGTGCAGGCGTCACTGTCACGTGGAATGAAAGTGTCCTCGACCTCACGGTTCTGAAAGACAACAAAGTAATCGACTTCCAGGAACTGTACTCGTACAGCACAGGCATCGACAGCACAGGAAAAATGGCCCAACTTGTCATAACTCCTGAAGACAACTATTTGGATACATCCTCGTTCCAAATCATTTTCCACTACAAGATTATAGGTCGCGATGTAGGTGCAGCCTATGTGTACGAGTGGCGATTCTATACGCTCCTGCCCGTGCTTACGTTCAAAAATGTCAACGGCAACACCCTCACGGACGAAATCTCTATCTTGAACAAAGATGAAAACGGTAACATAATCGTCCCGTCAATCAACGGGATAATCGAACTTACAATAGACACAAGCGCCATGATTGATTACTTCAGTGGCAACAATAACATCACCTACACGCGTGAATACACCGACGACCTGGGCGAAAAACAACCCCTTGAAACAAAAGGCATCCGTTCCACCCAAACACGCTACACCTTTGACAAAGTCGGCGTCTACAAAGTCACAGTAAAAAGCCGAGCAGGTGCGGAGCGTATATTCAACTTTATAATCAAGGAAGTCGATAATTTGGACTTCAAACTATTCTATACCGATGACGACGGCAACACCCGTCAACTTTTGGCAAGCCCCGAAATGTACGAATACGACAAAGCCTACCCAACTCTAATGAACGCCACTGGTGGAATCTCTTGGATCGTCATTGGCGAACTGCCAAGGGATAACGACGGAGTATCGCCAGGTTCACCAGGCGTCCCCGATTTCATAAGCCGACGCAATATCCCAGTTTACTGGGTGAACACCGCTTGGGACACCGACCTTAAACTTGAAACCAAAGAAACCTTGGCAAGCCCTGACGGTAACCTTGTTTTGGTGCCGTCAATGAACACCAACCGCGGCCTTATATGGGTAAGTTACGGCGACAATCACACGAATACCTCTGGCATAAGCAACGCCACGGCAAGTTGGAACATCTACTACCTGTTCTCGAAAGACACAGGTTCAAGGCTATACTTCGCAATCGCATCGACCGATGTGACACCAAGTTTGAACCACCAAATGAACCAATTGACGCCCGACAGTTCGAACCTTTACCGACTGTACAGGTCAATCGACGGCGACGCAATCACGGTAAGCATTCCGTCGGATAAAAAAGGCATGGTTGGCCCAGGTCTTTCCAACACCAACGTGTATTATATTGACTACTATCAAAACAACATCTACGGAGGTCGCATATTCCAAGGCGAAACCCTGCGTATCCAAGAGCACGACATTGGCGAGATACGACTTGAAATGAACGACTGGGCAGGCAACAGGCAAATTTTTACCGACACAGTCTCGGGACGAACTGAAGACAACTTTAAAATCTATAACTTTGCGAAACCGCCATTGCTTATCGCAAGCAAAAACCCAAATGCCACGGGCGAAGATGATGCGGAAATCAAAGAAACAATTGTCGACGAAATGGTATACAACGACTTTATTGAATTAAGTACAACCCCAGGTCCACGCGACGACGCGGTCGGCTTCTATATCTACTCAATCAAAGTCACCCGCGACGGAGTCGAAGAATGGGACATCCCGCGCCAAGAGAAAAAGCCCGAACTGGCGGCGGTTAAACGCTTCACAACCCCAGGTCGCTACACGATTGAGTGCGAATACAACGCAGGCATCGACGCGACAAGGCCAGGCTCTGGACCAAGCCGTTCGACAATAGTCAAAAGCACCCACATCGTGCAACTTGTCGACAGCGGTACTTCAAGTTTCGTCTCGGCATTCACATTCAGTGGCGCAAGCAACATCCGCGTCGTACAGGTCCGTTATGGTTCCTCACGCGTTGATATCTCCCGCGAATTCGGCATCACTGCCGCCACTCCCGCCGTCAAAAGTATGTCCCTCACACGCAAAAACGGTAACGGCTTGTACAGAATCACCTTTGAAATCGACGCAACAAACGTCCGCGAAAGTTACCGCGTAACGCGCGACGTGTACCTCTTATCGCTCGAGCCCTCGGACACAATCGTCGGCTTGGCAAACGGCAAAGCCTTTGGTGCAACGCACAAGGGCAGTGTCACCGTAAAGTTCACTCCCCAAGACGTCGTCTGGGCAGCCAACAATGGCCGTGCGAATGTGACAATCTCGCAAAACGGCAAAGCCATTGCCAACTTTGACATCAACGGCCAAGGCATCCTCCGCAACGGCCAACTGCTTACCAAAAAAGACGCCGAAAGCGAAGAAGAAGTCGCCATCGGACTGGACGAAGTCATCCCCTCGACATTCACAAACGGTGGCCAATACCAAATCGTTGTAACTGCGGCAAACGGCACAGTCGTATTCGCTGACGGATTCTCTATCCAAGGCGGAATGAACCCGGCGATGGTCTACATAAGCATCGGCATCGTTGTCGTGTTCATGGCTGGGGCAGTGGTCTTCATCCGCCTGCGCGCAAAACTACGCGTTAAATAACACCGACAACATTACTCAAATCGATAAAGTCATCCATAACATACTTTTCCAAATCCGTCGTGGGCTTTCTTAAATACGCAATAATCGTAAGCGACCCGCCCGCAACTTGTTTCGCTTGTAAAAAAAAGGTCTTAAGGTCCACTAAAGCCCCATGCGACAACTTGGTTACATCAATGGCCTCGGCATTGTCGGACATGCTCGAATTATAAAGTTTAAAAAGTTTGTTAAGGTTATCAATAAACAAAATAACATCTTTGCCTTGCGTAGCATGCCGTTTGGCCACAAGTGAACTTGACAACGCAAACAAAACTTTCTTCTTCAAATTCTGTTTAATGCCCGCAGGATAAACCTCGTTAATTCCCGCCTTTTGCAAAAATTCAACGCAATCATCGCTCTGGTCAACAAGCAACGCAATCTTATATGTGTCGTCAATTTTACTCCCGTGTTTCGCAATATAATCGACAAAGTCTATCGGCTTGTTGCTTGTCAAGGTAACGCGGTCGCCAAGTTTAAACTGGGTCTTGTCAATGAAGCGCGACTGGCTCGGACGTTCGCCCTTCAAGTTGTCAAATCCCGTATGGTCGATTTTCACAATCTCATGCACACTGGAATCATCCACCCGCGCGGTAACAAAGTCACCAGTCGCAAGTCCGTTTTCCGCAACATGCCTAATCGCTATGTAATAAGTTTTCATCGTCTGGCTTACAAGCATCGCATTGCCTCGCGAAAGTATATAAACAAACCCGCTAACATTCTCAAGCGCATTATCGTTATCGGCGCGTGCACTCAAGACCTCGACATTTTCCTCGACGTCAAACAAACTTTCCAACAACTTGGCAATCATTTCGCCCCTAACTCGAACCGCTTGCTTGGCTCGTCCTGCAATGCAACATCAATCCAAATATCTTGCCCCTCAATAATGCCCTTGGTTCCCAAAAAGTCCTTAACAAAATTGTACGCCAAATTCGGCGAGTTGTTTTCCTCACTCAAATGCGCCAAGATTACTTGCGACACGCCCGTTTGGGCCAACCGATAAACCGCCAAAGCGCACGAAGGATTACTCAAATGCCCGAACGAGCCCGTAATGCGACGCTTAAGCACAAGGGGGTACTTCTTGTTCCCGGTAAGTCGTAACAGGTCGTGATTGCATTCGATGACGACAAGTTGGCTACCCGCCATATGGGTCAAAATATCCTCGGTGACGCGTCCAAGGTCGGTAGCAATGCTGACTTTCGCATCGCCGTTGGTAAAGGTATATCCAAAGCAAAACTTGCTGTCGTGCGGGACAGGGAAGTGCGTGACCCTTATGTCGCCGATGTCAAAGCCCGCATCAAAAACACTAATGCGCTCACCTTGAATGTACGAAAAGATGTCAACCGTGCTTGTGTGAACATGCAATGTGGCAGGAAACCGCTTCATAAAGGACTCAAGCCCAATAACATGGTCGGTGTGTTCATGGGTGACAAGTACGGCATCGATAGTGCTTGGGTCAATGTTCGCAATGTCAAGCCGTTTCAAAAGCCTGGGCATCGAAAGGCCGACATCCACCAAAATGGACGTCTTGCCACTGCTGATATAAACTGCATTGCCTCCCGACCCGCTCGCAAGCATTTGTAGTTTTAACACGTTGCATTTTACCACAAAAGTATATACACTGTCACTAGTGAAAAAAGCATTCGTCTGTTTCGCATGTATACTCTTGGCGGGAATCACGCTGGCGCTTATCGTGTCGGTTTTTAATACGTCGAATTTCTGGGTTTCGCAAGCCTGTGCCATCGGCCTGTACCTCGGATACCTGACGGTCTACTTGGTGTTTAACGCAAACGCCCCCACGGTTGAAAAATCCGACTTTAAACGACCTCGCCCAACGAACATAGTCAAAATAATGGTGCTGACCATATGTTGCATAGGGGCATTTATGTTGTTGCAATTCGTTTGCATAGACTTTTTCCGCCTAATCGGCTTGGGTACGGACTCAAGCACCTTTTATATCGACACATGGCCAAAGTACCTTATGTGCACACTGGCGATGTGTGTTATGCCCGCGGTCATCGAGGAACTCCTATTCCGCGGAATCATATTCAAGTCACTTAAAAGCGACTCGGCTATCAAAAAGCCATGGGTGGCATTGGTTTCGGGCGCCATACTGTTCGCCGCGTTCCACTTAAGTTTCACCCAACTGGTCTATCAATTTATACTGGGCCTAATTTTCGCTGGGGTCTTTATGAAAACTGGCAATTTGCTGTATTCCATGGTCGCGCATTTTATAAATAACTTTTTCATAATCACATATACATTTATTGCAGGCTCGGACGACATGTCGTATACTTGGTCAGGCTACACAATCATCACGGCAATCCTGTTGATTGGTGTCGGAGCCCTAATAATACACAGCCTCATAAAAAGTCTAAAAAAGGAGCACAATGCACACTCACAAAGATAAAAGTTTCATAAACGTATGCGTGATATATCTTGTGGTCATGGTCCTGTTCATTTTGTGGCGCATGGTGGCGGGCGCATGGCTCTACGACGGAGGCCTTGACGAAAGATACTCCGACATAATCTTCTCAATCATCACCCAAATCGGCATAATGTTCCTGCTCCCGTTCCTCGGACTAAAGTTCCTAAAGCGCAAGCCCACTCAACCTCTTACATTTTCCGACTTTATGCAGGACAAAAAGCCCGAACCAGGCATCTTTCGGTCATGGGCGTTCAACAAGCCAGGCCCCAAAGTAATCGCCTTCGCGGTTGGCCTTGGTATTTTGATGTTCTTTTTCAATATCTTTGTATCAAGTTTCTTCAACGGAATCTTAAGCATCCTGGGCCACCGAGGTGCGGCAAGGGGCGGGGAATCAAGCGACTTCTCGGGCATCCTTGGGCTGTTGGTCGCGCTTACGATGACGGCAGTTTTGCCGGGCTTCTGCGAAGAAGTGGCACACAGGGGCATGTTGCTCCGCGGTTTTGAATCGCGACTGGGAATCTTAAGGGGCATAATGCTGGCAAGCCTCCTTTTCGGCTTCATGCACCTAAACATAGTCCAATGTTTCTATGCAGCCATCCTGGGGTATCTCATGGGTCTTGCGGTGGTCGCAACCCGCACAATATGGACGGCAATTATAATGCACTTTTTGAATAACGGCATAAGCGTCTACCTCATGTTCGCGGGGCAAAACCACTGGGTCGGCGGAGACCTCTTAACGCACTTCGGTAACTTCTTCGGCAACGCATCATTTTTTGTGTATCTCCTATGCTTCATGGGTCTCTTTTTCTTAATCGTCACGGGCATCTATGTCGTGGCGCTTGGCAACTTCATCCGCGACAATAACAAACTCGACCAACCGCGCCCCCTAACCCATAAAAAAGGCATGCAAGCCATAAGATACTACATAACCTATGGCGAAGTTAAAAATCACCAACCATTAAGCGCACTGGAAAAGACACTTTTGTACGGCATAATATTTTTGGGCGGACTGGTAACCACAATGACGCTTGTTTGGGGCTTCCTGTGACGACCGACCCATTCGCGTTGGCGCTTGATTTAGCCCGCCGTGCCGCCCGCGTCGGCGAAGTCCCAATTGGCGCAGTAATCACCTGCAACGGTCGCGTAATCGCAAAGGCACACAACATGCGCGAGCACAAACAAAATGCAATATATCACGCCGAAGTCCTCGCCATAATGCGCGCATGCAAGAAACTAAAAAGTTGGCGCCTCGACAACTGTGAAATGTATGTGACGCTGGAACCCTGCCCAATGTGTCGCGGAGCAATCACCAACGCCCGCATAAAAAAGGTCTACTACGGCGCAAAATCTGACTCCGACCTAAACTGGACAACACCCTACGAAAACTTGGAAAACGCCGAAAGCCAAAAACTGTTGCGGGACTTCTTCAAATCCGCCCGCCAATAAAAAAATAAATGTCAGTCTTTTGTCAAACCCGCCAAACCGCATGATAAACTACACACGTGCAGTCTGCAAAGGTGCGAAATCTTCTGCAGTCTCCGTCGAACTCTAAATCGGCGGCTC
>JAIRQZ010000054.1 GCA_031256235.1 Christensenellaceae bacterium
AATTATCGATTTTGTTATTTTGCCAAGCCTTTCCGCAAGCAAAAAAATTGACAAGATATTCATAATCGAAAGCGACAACGAAAAAAGGCTCGAGCGTTTGGCCTTGCGCGACGGATTGACCGCAGTCCAAGTCAAAAAAATCGACGCGCTTATCGACAAGTATTATGTCTTTGGCGATTATGAAAAAATATTTAATGATTATAAATCAATGCCATGTGTTGACTTATCGTTTATGAAAATGTAAAATCATAAGGTGACAATAGATTGGTCTTCAAATAAAGTACAACGAATCTGCACAGGCGCCGCGCTTATCGCGTGCCTTGCAGCGGCGTTCGCCCTTCGTCTTTTGACGGTTTGGACATTCGACGTTTTGATTGTATTTTTGTCGCTTGTTGCGGTTTGGGAGATCCATAAAGCCAAAACCGTACCACAACCATTGGACAAGAACAAAAAAGAAAAGCAACAAACACGCGTCATATCTACGGCTCTTGGCGCGCTTTCGGTTTATTACCTTTACGCGTATATTGCCACAGCCTATACGATGTTCATAATCGGAGTAGCCACCGAGTTTGCTGTTTGGCTCCATGTCGTAATGCAGTTTGTCGTCCTGTTCATCTTTTTTGCTTATACCGTCGTCATGGCTTATGCCGACAAAACCATCGTAAAGGAATGCCGACTTAAAAAAGAATCCCTTTGGGGAACCGCACTGCGCTCGGGGTGGGAGTTTATAAAAATCATAATCTATCCGTTCTTTATGCTGTCGACAATGATACTTATAAATCATATAGGCGACTTTACAACTGTCGTGCCATTTATCGGGGCCGATTCCGTGCCCGTCCCCGAACTTTCGACTTTTGGTTTGCTTTTGGTGTTCATGGTAACTTGCTTGACCGACACATTCGCGTATACCGTCGGCATGGCGATGCGCGGGCCTGCGTTACTCCCCAAAAAGTTTCAATACATAAGCCCCAAAAAGACCATTTCTGGTGGCATTGGTGGCCTTTTCGGTGGCATGACTGGCGCACTTTTAACCCTTATGATTGTCGTGCGTGAAGGCACTCCGTTACAAGTTTTCCTTACCGATAAAATCGGCGAAAGCACGGCGGTCCAACTTGCATTTATTGCAATCGGCCTTGTCGGTGCAATCATAAGCACAATCGGCGACCTGTACGCAAGTTTCATCAAGCGTCGCGTTGGCATAAAGGACTATGGTAACTATCTTCCTGGCCATGGCGGGGCGATGGACAGGCTTGACGGTATATCATTTAACTCGGTTTTTATTTGCCTTGTATTGGTAATTCTTGTTGTAATATAGTGCAAAGTGTTATATACTTATAACATATGATGATGTTTGTGTACGTTTTGGTCGCAATTTTGACTCTGCTTTTCATGATAACTGTGCATGAAGTGGGGCACTATTTGGCGGCAAAACTTTTGAAATTCCGCGTCAATGAATTTGCAATCGGCTTTGGAAAGGCGATTTTCAAACATACCAACAAAAAAACTGGCGAGATATTTTCCTTGCGCATGTTCCCACTTGGGGGCTTTTGTGCGTTCGAGGGCGAAGGCGATGCTGGCTCGCCTGGTGCAAACAAAACTGCCACACAGACTCTGGAAGGACCTCACGTCGGCAAAGGTGGTCATCGCACTACTGCTGTCCGCTTCACTCCCGACGGCAAGCCAATCACCCCGTTCAACGAGATGGCGCCGTGGAAGCGTTTGATTGTGCTTTTTTCGGGCGCGTTTTTCAATTTTATATGCGCAGTCGTTTTTTCAATAATTCTTGTTGGCGCTATGGGCTACTATCAACAGGCCAAAATCACAAAAGTCGATTCGGCATCACACCTTAACGGCACATTGAAAACAGGCGACATAGTCAAGGAAGTCAACGGCAAAAAATTTACTTTCCTTAATAACTTCCAAAGCCGAATTGCCCCATTCAAAATTAACGAAGAATTTAAAATGACAATTGTGCGCGACGGCCAAACCAAACAAGTCACGGTAAAAAAAGCCCAAATCGACCCCATTGACGGCGAACGCTACTGGGCGCTTGGTATAAGTAGCGAGGTAAGTTTCATAAAACTCGGCTTCGGTGGCGCAATCGAAAAAGGCTTTGTTTTCTCGGGCGAACTTGTGTGGATGATGTTGAAACTGCTTGGTCAAATGGCCACATTCAAGGTAAGTTTTTCTCAAATGGGCGGGACATTTTCTACAATCTCGGTCATGGGCCAGGCCATAAGCACAAGTTGGATGACAATCCTTATCCTTATACCGCTTATAAGTGTCAACTTGGCCGTTGTTAATCTTTTGCCAATCCCTGCGCTTGACGGCGCGCGAATGGTTTTTGTGCTTATCGAATGGGTTCGAGGCAAACCCGTCAACCCCGAACTTGAAAACCGCATTCACATGATAGGCCTGTTCATACTGTTTGGTTTTATGATATTGCTGGATTTAAACTATTTGATATTCAGCCGTCTTTAAGGGTTATCCATGCTTAAATACGACGAAAGATTTTTCAAACTTCAAAAGGCAACATTTGCAAAAACCGATAACATGTTGCACATCGTTTTCACAACTTTTGGCAATTTTACGCCACAAATTCCGCGCCACGAAAAGACTGTTTCAAAACAAATCCTTGATTATCTTGAAATAAATTTGCAAATTGAATTTGAATATACTACAAACGCATTGGCCGCATCGACTGGCGGGGAATTGCAAGACTCGCTTGACCAACTTAAGCATTACGCCACAAATATGCCCGAAGCACAAAAAATCGACAAGACCTTGCCCGTCAAAAACATCGAATACTGGCTCGGCGTTCCCATAAAGATTCGCCCCATGCAAATTAAATATCTGCGCGCTTCAAAGGAACTTCAAGTCACTGCTGGAACAATTCACTTTTTGAAAAGGCGCGACTATAAACGCGACGACATGGAAAAAACGCTGTGGAGTTTCGTCCTTGACGACCGCGAGACCCGATTGCAATGCGTGCATTTCCCAACCGAAAAAACTCGTGCCAAATTCGAAAAACTTGCCGACCGCACTTCGGTCGCAATCATCGGGGTCTATGATAAAAACAACCGAGGCGAACTTAATTTTCGCGTGTCAGGCGTTTCGTTTTGCGATATGATTTAACGAATCCTCTTCTTAATGCCGTCAAGCGCATTTTTTTCAAGTCGCGAGACTTGAGCCTGGGAAATCCCGACCTCCTCGCTGACCTCGACCTGGGTCTTGCCGTGAAAGTACCGCATGACAAGGATTTCCCGCTCGCGGACTCCCAAAGCACGGATGGCCTTTTGCAACATGACGTCTTCGATTAATCGGTCGCTTTCGTTTTCCGTTCCCGCAACTTTTTCCATCATGGTTATGCCTTTGTTGCCCTCGTCATAAATGATGTCGTCTAAACTTACAGTGTTGGATGTCGCGTTCAAGGCGAAATAAACTTGGTTGTACGGCATGTCAATCTCTTTGGCAATCTCGTCAATAGTGGGTTCCTCGCCGCGCTCTTTCATGATTTTGTCCCGGGCTTGAAGGGCCTTGTACGCCGTGTCGCGCAAACTTCGGCTTACGCGCAAACTGTTGGTATCGCGCAAAAAGCGCCTTATCTCGCCGACAATCATCGGCACGGCATAGGTGCTGAACTGCACGTTAAATCGTGGGTCAAAGTTGTCTATAGCCTTGATAAGTCCGATACATCCGACTTGAAAGACGTCGTCGGTTGCGCCACGCTTGTTGATATAGCGTTGGATAACCGACAACACAAGGCGCATGTTTGCGTGGATGAACTCGGCGCGCGCCTGCTTGTCGCCATTACGAATTTTTGCCAAACAAACCAATTGTTCCGCATTGCTTTTTTTGGGTAAAGACGTGGTATCAACCCCCGCAATTTCGACTTTCAATACTATTATTTTTCACAATAGAAAAGTAATTATACAATTCTCGACAAAACCCGCATATAAATTAGGTATGGGCGCGGAACTTTCATTTTGCGAACTTCGGTGCAAAAATGTCATCAATGTGATTGACGGCAAAGTCCTTGGGCGCATTTGTGATGTGGTTTTTTCACGTGGGAGTGCCAAGATACTGGGCTTTGTTGTCCCAGGGGATGGGGCATTCCATATACTTCGCAAGCGCGGGGATGTGTTTATACCTTTCGAGCGCATCTGCAAAATTGGGGTAGATGTAGTCCTTGTGGAACTAAAGCCCGCATACCCACATGCCGACGAAAAGTTTTTTGAAATCGAATAAAGGTGTGATACATTAAATTATGGACAACCAAAACTATGTAAAAGAGCGCAATAAAACCGCACGAATTATTTGGCGGGTGTCCTTGTATACACTTGCCGTGAACATTGTTTTGACAATTCTTAAAAGCATTTTTGGGTTTGTATTTTTCAATATCTCGGTATTGTCTGACGCTGTACACTCGTTGTCCGATGTAGGAACCACATTGCTTGTTATCCTGGCAACCGTGATTTCCAAGCCAAAAGAAGACAAAGAACACAACTATGGCCATGAAAAACACGAGCCCATAATAACCTTATTTTTCTCGCTTGTGCTTGGAGCGACGGGCTTTTTGCTTGTCTATCAAGGCATATATGGCCTTGTATACATCCAAAGAATAGTGGCAAGCCCATACCTTATCGCGGTCACTGTGGCCTCGATTGTTATGAAAGAAGCCATGTTTTGGTACACGATTTACTTCGCGAAAAAGACCCATTCCACGGCACTTAAGGCCGATGCTTGGCACCACAGGTCGGACAGCCTTTCGTCGGTTGCGGTTCTTGTGGGACTTGTGTGCAGTCTGTTCATCAAGACAAACTTGGTCGAAAGCATCGCCATAATCATTGTGGCGTTATTGATTATCAAGGTCGCGTTTGATGTCTTGCGCGTTTCGCTTAATCAACTTACTGACAAGGCTGTGGACAAAGAAACATACGCAAAAATCATGACGGCCGCAGGCCAAATAAACGGCGTTCAAAATGTCGATAAATTGAAAACGCGCCTGTTCGGCTCGGCAATTTACGTCGATATCGAAATCGGAGTTGACGAAAACCTGTCGATAAAAGACGCTCACAAAATTGGCGATGATGTCCACGATTGCTTGGAAGCCTTGCCGAATTTGCGCATCAAGCATTGTAATGTCCATGTGGGACCAACCAGTGTCAACAACGTTTGACCGCTCAAAAAAGTTTTGGTATAGTTTAATATGGAAAAAGCAGTAAACACATTACGAGTCTTGGCCGCCGAGGCCATTTCAAACGCCAACAGCGGTCACAGCGGTATCGCGTTAGGCGCGGCGCCATTGATGTACGCGATTTACAAAAACATGAATTTCGACCCGACCGACGGAGCATGGTTTAACCGCGACCGATTCGTGATGAGCGCCGGCCACGGAAGTGCCCTGTTATACGCGACCTTGAAATGCTTTGGTGTCAAAGACATCGACCTTAAAACATTCCGCAAATTCGGCTCGGAGATGACGGGGCACCCTGAATTGAATGATAAACTTTGCGTGGATTGTTCAACAGGCCCGCTTGGCCAAGGCATTGCCATGGCTGTCGGCATCGCTTTAGCAGAGGCAAAACTTAACTCTTTGTATAAATCGGCCGTCGACCACTATACCTATTGCCTTGTTGGCGACGGTTGTTTGATGGAGGGCGCAAGTTACGAAGCCTGCAGTTTGGCGGGGCTTTGGAAACTTGGCAAACTTATCGTAATTTATGATTGCAACCAAGTCACTTTGGACGGAACGCGTGCAAGTGCCGACGCCGAAGACACGGCCAAGCGGTTTGAATCTATGGATTGGAACGTAATTGATGTAAAGCGCGGACTTAACGACGCCAAAGCCGTCGACGAAGCAATCCAGTGTGCGAAGGGTAATCCTCGTCCCACATTAATTATCGCGCATACTTCGATTGGTTATGGTTCGAAAAACGTAGGCTCGAACAAAGCCCACGGTTCAGTTTTGACTGTGGAAGAAATTGCCGATTTAAAAAAGAAGTGGGGCATATCCGCATCCGCGTTCGAGGTTGACCCCGATGTTGTAAAGCATTTTAAGGAACTGTCTGTAAAAAAAATCGGAAGCGCAAGAAAATGGAAACCGACTCCCGCGTTACAGGACTTTTTAAAATCGCGAAAACTTACGTGTAAAACCAAGGGCCTTGTCAATGCGCGCGACATTGGGCACGAGATGTTAAACCAACTTGCCACCCAAAGCCCGAAAATTTGGGGTGGAAGTGCGGACGTGGCCTCGAGCACAAAAATGTTTGTGGACGGCGATAACAAGGATGGCAGTTCCAAAAACATAGCCTACGGCGTCCGTGAATTCGCAATGGCCGCGATTTCAAACGGCCTTGCATTACATGGTTACACGCCATTTTGTTCGACGTTTTTTGGGTTTTCGGATTATTGCAAGCCCGCGATGCGCATAACGGCTCTTATGGATTTGCCTGTGACATACATTTTCACGCACGACGGGTTGGGTAATCCGCCAGATGGCCCGACACACCAAGCCACCGAACACATCGTTGCAATGCGTCTTGTTCCCAACATAAAACTTTACCGCCCGTCAAGCGAATCCGAAACTGCCTTGGCTTTTGAATCGGTTTTTAACAAAGGCAAGCCTGCATGTATCGTCCTTGCCCGCGGAGATTTAAACAAAGAGCAACCTCAAAACACTGAAAACCCGCGTATAAATATGCTCTCGACTGGAAGCGAGGTCGCGCTTTGTATCAGGGCGCAAAAAATCCTTCGTGACAAAGGCATAAACGCAAATGTCCAAAGCATCCCATGCCTTGACGAATTCGACGCATCTGACATAGAAAAAAAAATCCCTGTACTTGGCGTGGAACTTGGCAACGGTACATCTTTTTGGGCTTTGTTCGGGAAAAACAACTTGCACGGCGACGTTTTAAGTTTCGATAATTTCGGCAAATGCGGGAAAGATGCCGATGTGTTGAAGTGGCTTGGCTTTACCCCCGAAAATATCGCAAACAAAGCCATTGACATTTTGAAATAATTGTGATATTATATTAATAATAATTTAAGTGAGGTATTTATGAAAAGAAGGACAAAGGCACTAATTTTTACGGGATTGTTGA
>JAIRQZ010000041.1 GCA_031256235.1 Christensenellaceae bacterium
GCGATGTTTTTTCTATGGTCCTTCGCATAGACCGAGCCGCCGATTTAGAGTTCGACGGAGACTGCAGAAGATTTCGCACCTTTGCAGACTGCACGTGTGTAGTTTATCATATGGTTTGGGGTTTGTGACGAGGGACTGACAAAAACTTTGTGAATCGAGTTTGTCAAGAAGTTTGCCTTGAAGTAGTGATGGCTTTTTCGAAAAATTGCTCGGCAAGCGTGATTGAATTTTCGATTGCGAAGTGCTTGCCTTTTTCGGCGTAGCGTTTTTCCAATTCACGGCGCGCTTCGGGATGTTCGATAAAGAAATCGATTTTTTGCGCAAGGTCGCGCGGGTCGCCCGCACGGAACAGGCTGCGTTCATCGATTGCGAACTGGGGCGTAGCGGAAAGGCGCGAGTTCGCGAACAACATGCATTTCCCGCACGACAAGGCTTCCAGGCACGCGATGCCTTCGATTTCGACATCGGCGGCATGGACGTACAGGTCGGAATTGTGAATTAAATCGATAAGTTCGGACTGTGGTAAAAACTTGAATTCGGGTGGGTTTACAAGTTTCGACCCAAGTTTTTCAAGGCGCTTGCGTTCTGGGCCTTTGCCCGCAAAGTAAAGTTTGATTTTGTCTTTGTATTTACTTTGCATGACGGCTTTGACTATTACGTCTTGGCGTTTTTCGCGTGCCAATCGCCCTATCATCAAGACATTGAAAAATCCATCGTCGAGTTTAGACATCGTTGTAGGCTTAAATACATCACTTACGCCGTTTGAAATCACGACTGTGTTCGATTTGTATTTGTGCTTTTTAAGTTCTTTTGCCGTAAATTCGGAAGGGCAGTGTATGTAATCAAAGTGTCGGTAAAATCTTTGACGGAACAGCCAAAAGATTAACTCGGCCAACGGTTTGCCTAATCTTTTGCCGATTGTATAGGTCATGTTTTGCGGGTGGACGTGAAAGGCCGCTGTTGTGGCGATGCCCATTTTGTCCGCGATTTTTTTACCGACTATTGCGGCTTTCCATGGCATGAAGAAGTGCACTACGTCGGCGCCTTCCATGGCCGAAGCCAAAACTGCGCGGTCGGGTTTGGCAAAACTTTGGCCGTGTTTGTGCGAAAAGTAGGTCGCCAATGGTATGTATCGTTCTTTTAAGACATACATCCCGTTGCCCGAAACATTAATCGCGCAAATTCGAACTTCGTGTCCGCGCTTGCGAAGTTGTTCGGCAAATCTGTTCGCCGTGATTACCGTGCCGTCGGTCTTGTTGGTGAAACTGTCGATTACAAATGTTATTATCATAATACTCTCCTATACATGATACTATGTATAACATAGTATATTGTCGGTGTCAACAATATTTATGAAAAAGTTGTTACTATTTTGCATTACATGGTATGGTATTTGCATGAGCACATTCGATGACCAATACATAGCACTTTGCGAAAAGATTTTGAACGACGGCGAACGCACAAGCAACCGCACAGGCGTAGACACCTTGAAAATTTTTGGGCATGTCTTTAGGTTTGATTTAAGCAAAGAATTCCCAATCCTTACAAGCAAGTTTGTCGCATGGAAGTCCGCGATAATTGAAATGCTTTGGATTTATCAGGCCCAATCAAACGATGTTCGGTGGCTTCAAGACCGCGGAGTGAAAATATGGAACGAATGGGCCGCGGACGAAAACGGTGTATATAAACAAACGGGTGGGAAAGAGTTAAAACTTGGCAAACAGTTCGCCCACACAATCGGTACCGCCTATGGTTGGATTGTGAAAAAGTACGGTCTTACCCAAAACTTGATTGAAACCTTGAAAACAAACCCGCAAGACCGCCGTATGATTATAAGCCTTTGGCAAAACGAGTACTTTCCAACTGCATGTCTTCCGTCGTGCGTTTGGAACAGCCAATGGAACGTGACGGACGGCAAGTTGAACCTTATCGTGAACTGTCGTAGTAATGATGTCCCGCTTGGCTTGCCCTTCAACATTACCCAGTATGCTGTTTTGGCGCACCTTTTGGCGCAAGTCGCAGGGCTTAAGGTCGGCGAATTCATATACGTAATCAATGACGCGCACATTTATGTGAATCAAATCGACGGTATTCGTGAACAAATCAAAATGTATCGCGAAAAAGGCTGTCCCGTCGCGCCGAAACTTTGGGTCAATCCCGACATCAAAGACTTTTTCAAATTTGACAATTCAAAAGACCTACTTGATATCCGCCTTGAAAACTATGAGTACAATTTAAAAATTTCAATGCCCGTAGCAAAGTAAATTGCGCATACTTATTAATGTGCGGAAGTTTATTATTGTCATAACTTTCATGATTTCGATGGTAGTCATCGTGTATTGTTCAATGTGTTTTTTTGCATTCCCTTTAAAATTCAAATCGGCGATTCGCGCCAATGCAACCGAAAATAACATTGCCCCTGCGCTTGTGGCCTGCGTAATCCGCGCCGAAAGCAACTTTAACCCCAACGCAGTTTCAAATAAAGGCGCAGTCGGATTGATGCAAATCATGCCCGCGACCGCAGAATACATCGCAAAAAAGCATTCCATAGCGGTATATGACCTTACCGACCCGCAAGACAACATAAAGTTGGGCACGTTGTATTTGCGTTATCTTTTGGACAAGTTCGGTGATGTAAAGGTGGCAGTCATGGCATACAATGCGGGCGAGGGCAATGTCACAAGGTGGATGAATGAACAAGACGGCAACCGTGTGCTTTCCACGACTCCTTTTCCCGAAACCAACGCCTATGTCGAAAAGGTTTTTAACGCCATGAATTATTACAAGTACAGGATTTAACTGTCTAATGTTTCGAACTCAAGTTTAAACTCGCCCGTGATGCCTGTGCCGAACATGATGCTTGTTGTGCCGTGCTTTTTGCGAACTTTGTCAAAAACGCCCGAGATTTTGTCGTTCTTTTGTTCGTCAAATTTGTCGAACAAAGAAATTTGTTTGCGAAAGTCTTTTGTCAAATTGGACACCGCCACGCGCAAAGAACGCACAGGTTTTGGTAACTTCCAAAACTTTTTGAAAATTCCCATGGCCGTATTGTGGATTGTTATGGACGAATTAGTGACCTCGTCAATCGTTTCTTGGGCGCCCGACCATTCCAAATTTTCGTTTCGCACCGAAAGATTTATGGTGGTTCCTTTGACGCCTTTTTTGCGCATGCGATAGGCCACTTCCTCGGCCAAAAGGTAAATAACTTGGTCGATTTCGTCGAT
>JAIRQZ010000006.1 GCA_031256235.1 Christensenellaceae bacterium
TGAAATATTACGAAGCCGATGATTTCACGCTGGCGAGAAAAGCTGCTAAGATTAGTTGTGAGGTGCCCGTACCGCAAACCGACACAGGTAGACGAGGAGAGAATCCTCAGACGAACGGGATAACCATTGTTAAGGAACTCGGCAAAATGACCGCATAACTTCGGGAGAAGCGGTGCCACCGGCAACGGTGGTCGCAGTGAAACGGCCCAAGCGACTGTTTACCAAAAACACAGGTCTCTGCAAACACGGAAGTGGAAGTATAGGGGCTGACGCCTGCCCGGTGCTGGAAGGTCAAGAGGATAGGTCAGGGGGTAACCCCAAAGCCTTGAATTGAAGCCCCAGTGAACGGCGGCCGTAACTATAACGGTCCTAAGGTAGCGAAATTCCTTGTCGGGTAAGTTCCGACCCGCATGAATGGCGTAACGACTTGGGCACTGTCTCAACAGGGGACCCGGCGAAATTGAAGTATACGTGAAGATGCGTATTACCCGCGACTGGACGGAAAGACCCCATAGAGCTTTACTGTAAATTCATATTGTCTCCTTGAAACTGATGTACAGGATAGGTGGGACGCTGAGAAGCGTGGGCGTTAGCTTGCGTGGAGCGGTCCTTGGGATACCACCCTTTGGTTTTTGAGATTCTAACCGCATGCCGTTATCCGGGTGCGGGACAGTGTGTGATGGACAGTTTGACTGGGGCGGTCGCCTCCTAAAGAGTAACGGAGGCGTACAAAGGTACCCTTGGCACGGTCGGAAATCGTGCTGTAAGCGCAATGGTATAAGGGTGCTTTACTGTAAGACGTACATGTCAAGCAGTTACGAAAGTAGGTCATAGTGATCCGGCGGTAGAGAATGGAATTGCCGTCGCTTAACGGATAAAAGTTACCTTGGGGATAACAGGCTGATACCATCCAAGCGTCCACAGCGACGATGGTGTTTGGCACCTCGATGTCGACTCGTCTCATCCTGGGGCTGTAGCAGGTCCCAAGGGTTCGGCTGTTCGCCGATTAAAGAGGCACGCGAGTTGGGTTCAAAACGTCGTGAGACAGTTTGGTCCCTATCCTTCGTGGGCGTAAGATATTTGAGAGGCTCTGACCTTAGTACGAAAGGACCGGGTTGGACGTACCTACGGTGCACCTGTTGTCACGCCAGTGGCATGGCAGGGTAGCCGAGTACGGATGGGATAAGTGCTGAAAGCATCTAAGCGCGAAACCCACCTCAAGATTAGATATCTCACCGCGCAAGCGGGTAAGAATCGTTGCAGACAACAACGTTGATAGGCCGGAGATGTAAGCACAGTAATGTGTTCAGTTGACCGGTACTAATAATTCGAGGGTTTGATTTTTTTATAAGTCATGAGGAAAAATTGGTTTTTTGTTTCACAATATGCAGTTGTACACATGTACAGTCAATGTCCATGTTCACAACCATTACTGTGGTTTTGGAGAGTAGGTCCACCCGTTCCCATCCCGAACACGGAAGTTAAGCTGCTCATCGCCGATGATACTTGCTTGGAGACGAGCCGGAAAAGTAGGTCGCCGCAGTTCCAAAATAAAAAACGCTCATTCGGGCGTTTTTTGTTTGTCAGTTTCAATTTCTTTCTTTTTTCTATGCCTAGGTTTGTGATACAAATACTCTATCATAACAAGTTGGATGAAAATAAATACTGCTGCAATCGCATATGTTTCGTTGTGTTGGCTTATGCTTTCTTCCAACAAGAAACTTAAAAATCCAATACTGATTATACCAAAAATATGCAACTCTATGCCCACACCTTCGTTCCATTTTTTAAATTTAAAGTTTTTGCGATTCATATCCCGTATTATATGTTTGGCCAACTTTTTTGTCAAGTTCTCCATTTCAAGTGTCACTAATACCTTGACAACTGTCGTTTTTTGTCATATAATACACAGGAGAATTTTTCATATGAAAGCAGTCATTTTGGATAAAGAAGTAGTTTGCGCCGATGTCGTCATGGACGAAGCCCTTACAGTAGCAAAAAAGAAATTTAAAAAATTGCCGACCCTCGTGAAAGCCTTTGCCAACGGCCATGTCATGTATAAAAAAGAAGAACAACACCTAAAGAAACATATGTGTGCCCAGTGCAAGGCGACGCGCATTTTGAAGGACAACGCCCAATACGCCGAGGAATGCCAATGCAAAATTGCCGTATGGCATAGCCAAGAACGTGATTGCCACGGCTGGTAAGTCGGTATTGACTTTCGGCTCGCTTTATGATAAATTAGAGCAATGAAAAGACAACATTTTTGTGACGCCACTCGCGCCGAAGCCCTTAAGGAAATTGCCGAAGGTGAAACCCCCGTCGTGCGTGAAGAAGAACTTAAAAGAACACTTGCAAAGGACAAGCACTGGGCTGCTCAAGAAGTCAATAAACGATGCGCTTCGAATTGCAAAACGGTTTTCGGTAAATTGACGGGAATCATTATTGACCCAAACTGTTGCGCTCACCAATGCGGTGCCGAAGTTGTTTCAGATAAAACAGAAGAACCGACGCAATCGCTGTCGCCTCTGTAGCAATGGCCATATAGTTCATAAAAAACGCAAGGTGCACAATTAAAAGCACCGAATAAGCGATGCCGAAAATGCGGATTCGGTTAATGCCCTTTGCCCAAGTCCCATAAATGAACAAAAGCCATGCACCAAGCAACACAAAATCGAACCACCATTCCCAAGTAACAGCAACAGAAATGCAACACGCCGCTAATAACGCAACAAGTATCACAAACGAAAACCATCGATTAATTCGTTCTCGGTACTTTTCGGTGAGATAAAATGTAAGGCACCGCAACATTCCGACCATCCCCATGGCCATTGCAACCCAATCGGTCAAAAACGCCGCGCCCGCCGTGGCAAAGATATTGCACACCAACATCAAAAGCAATGTCACAGTCTTACTTTTGAATTGAAACGCGACAAAGACGCAAACAAGGCCGAAAAGCCCAAAGATTTGCGAAGTTATATAAAGACCTAAAGGAACAGGCATGAGTTAATATATACATTATTCATCGTCGTCGTCAAGGTCAACATCATCCCAAAGTTGATATGCGTCTGGGTAAAATATGTTGTCCGAATCTTTTCCGATACCAATGACTTCCTGGCCACTGTACATTACATAAACCTCTTTGCCGAAAATCTCGGCTTTGAAACTTTTGAATGAATTTACAATGGAATCGTCCTTTGAAGATTCGCCACGTACCGCCAGCAATATAACTTTACGCCACATGCGTATGTTGGTCGCATCAAGTTCGGGGCTTGCGAACTCGCCGTACTTTATTCCCTTTCCATAGTCAAAATTCAACATGATGCTGTCGGTGTACAGGCCTTCTTCCGAAAAAACTGTTACCGCGACAATCTTCGCTTTAATTGGTTTAATTTCCATATAATACGATTATCATTTATGTTGCTTTTTGTCAATGTTTTGTGTATCATATTTTTGATGCTTTTGTGGCGCAGTGGTAGCGCAACCGCCTTGTAAGCGGTAGGTCGTCAGTTCAAATCTGACCAAAAGCTCCATATTAATAAAAGAGGTGATTAATATAAAATGAAAAACATTGATGAAATTGTTAGGGAAGCGCTTGATTGGACCGTTTTAAAAGATTCGCAATTAAAGGAACTTGCGGGACCATTGGATAATTCATACATATTCAAAAGCAAAGGTCCGCAAACGGATATCGAATACTTTAAAAAAGTCCAAGAGGCAATCTTGGCCAACAAGTTAAGCCCCGACGAGGCAATTAAGGCGACGCAAACCACTACGGGCGAATTTTGCTTGGACTTGAAAAAGAAATTGGCATTCGGGAACTATATAACGGACGGCATTTCCCATGTTGCCGACACCGAAGAAGGGAAGTTTTATACTCCCACTGTGGTAATTGTCAAGTTAAGTAAGGTTGACGCATTTATGGGCAATCAACTGTGCCATCTTAAGGAATTCAACAAAAAGGTTTTTGATACGATAGATGACCCAGGGAACGAGCGACGCTTCTTATTGCACGACGCGGCCGATATGGGGTCTTATATAAAAGACGAGGATATCAAGGCTTATAATCAGGACTGCGAGTACCAACCCTTTCACTTGTTGAATTGGAAGAAAAATGGGAATTATGAAACACCAGTTGAACAATATGGCTATTACCCTCGTGTAAGTATGCAAAGATTTAAAACATACAAGCAAATACATCACACAATCGAAGACATCGCAGCAAAAACGATGCAAGATAACGGAATCACTTTCTAGCATTTAAGGTCGGCGAAAAATGAACGAGTTATTATTCTTTGTGACAATTATAATAAATTTTGCAGGGATAGTCCTCGCATACAAGTTATTCCAAAAGACGGGTCTTTTTATTTGGATTGCGTTTGCAACTATAATAGCAAACATCGAAGTATTGAAGTCCGTCAATATGTTTGGTTTGAATGTCACGCTTGGCAACGTAATCTATGGCACAATTTTTTTGGCTACCGACGCCCTAAATGAACTTTATGGTAAAAAAGAAGCACGAAAAGGCGTTCTTGTTGGGTTTTTCTCTATGACAATTTTCACGGCACTTATTACATTATCGTTGCTGTTTGTGCCCAGTTCACAAGATTTTGCCAACGAAAGCATGCGCACTCTTTTCAAGTTTATGCCACGAATTCTTGGCGCCAGTATGACCGCATATTTGGTCTCCAATCTTCTAGACGCTACTCTTTACGATTTCATTCGAGGCCATTCGAAAGATGATAAATTTCTGTGGCTCCGAAACAATGGATCAACCATGTTGAGCCAAATGCTGGATACAATAGTTTTCACTTTAATAGCGTTCACGGGAGTTTTCGCTTTTCGGACTGTTCTCGAGATTATGCTTTTTACTTATATAATCAAAGTAATTGTTGCAATATGCGATACCCCATTCCTCTACCTCATACGTAAAATACACAAGCCAAACCATCAAGACAAAAAACAAGCGTCAGAAATCGCTTGACTGAATACCTGTTATATGCTATGCCTATAGCAGACATAAAGGAGGCTTTTATGGGAAATTTACTTCTTGGACAAATAATGGAAGGCTACAGTGACGCACTTGTTATTGCAGTCATAGTAATCGGAATCCTTGCAATCGGGTTTTCGATTTGGGGCGGATTCATGCAATGGTCGGTGTTCTTTAGGTACCAGGCCAACAACCGTCGTCGCGTCGAAGGCAAAACCGCAAAACAGGTTGCTGAAGAGATGCTTGCCAAACTTGGCTACACCGACATAAGGGTTGAAAAGACAAGTTACTTATGGCTTTTGTTCTTTTATAAATGGGGTAACAGATACAGCCCAGGTCGCAAAACGATTTTTCTTTACAAAAATATCCTTAATAAAAACACCGTGACCGCGATTGCTATCGCGACACAAAAAGTCGGACTTGTAATCCAACACAAACAAGGCGACAAAAAAATGAAGTTTCGTGCCAAGTGGGAAGTTTGGACTCGCCTTGCCCCGAATATGTTTATACCAATTATTACAATCGGTGCAATCATCGACTTCGCGTTAAGCGGTGGCGATATGACCAAGTTCGGTATCGTCACACTTGTCTTCGTTGGGCTTTCAATCGCATATACTGTAATTGCTTTCTATGCTTTGTATCTCGTAATACCGACGGAGCGTCGCGCGGGCCAACTTGCCTTTGAAGAAGTCCAGAAAAACAATCTTATCCCAGCCGAGCACCTTGACCGCGTAAAAGGCTTGTACGATGCACAAGTAAATGTTTATATTGCCGACTTTGTCCTTGCAATATTGAATTTGATTCTTGACGTGCTTTATGTTGCAAGCAAGATTAAAAAGTAACATCGCATATTAAGGGGAGGGTACACAAATGATTTTAGCAGCAGGTATCGAGGAACCAAAAAAGAAGAGAATTTATATAGGCACTGGGCACATATATGCCAGGCAGGCCGCATGCAAACAGGAATCCATCCAGCCTGTGCAAACTTTTGGATTCCATGAAGGATTTGTAAGTGACAAGTGTTCATATACAACGATAAGTGGTGACGTTTACAAAGGTCACTTCCGCAACCGCAGGCAAGCCTTCGTCGAGGCACAAGAATGCAACCAACTTGCGCCTGGTGCAAAGCCAAGGGATATCGTCATCGATGGAGTTGACCTCGGC
This sequence comes from Christensenellaceae bacterium, assembly GCA_031256235.1. GTDB lineage: Bacteria > Bacillota > Clostridia > Christensenellales > UBA1242 > WQSK01. Next base: position 6,155 of record JAIRQZ010000006.1, read on the forward strand.
GGCCTTGACAGTTCGCAAGTGAATTTAACCGAACAAGAACTTACGCGTGCCCAAGCACTTGTTGACCAAATGAATGCAAACTTTGATATGATTACTTGGCAAACTGAATCACAGTGCGAATGTCATCAAATGTAAGTTGTCCATAGCCACCCAAAACTATGTCTTTCGGGAATGCGGTTTTCGCTATGTCGACGGCATCTTCGGCGCGTATTCCGATTTCTTTCATCGTTGTTGCAAGTCCCAAGGATTTATAAAATGCTTCCAATTTTGCGATGCCATCTTTGATGTCTCCTGCGCCCATGACTTCTTTTGAAAACTGCAAAATTTTCGTGGGCTTTGTTTTTGAAACATGTTTAAGCCACGCAGGAAAGATTATTGCAAGCCCCGCACCATGCGCAACATTGTTGGGCCCGGAAAGCGTCGCCATTTCGATGTCGTGACTTTCCCACGATTGAGGCTCACGCCCCATCGAAAGCATGCCGTTGTGTGCAAGCGTCCCAAGCAAACAAAACTCGGCCATAGCGTCACAGTTTTTGGGGTCGCGATAGACCTTCGGCGCGATTTCAAACATGGCTTGGATTGCGCCCGTCAACAATTTGTCGGTCAAGGTCACGTTTGATATGGGCGAAAAGTAACGTTCGAACATATGCGCCAAGATGTCGCTTGCGCCCGCGGCGATTTGTTCTTTTGGAAGGGTAGTGCAAAATTCTGGGTTTATGAATGCAAAAGTCGAACGCAAAAATTGCGAACCTATGGTATATTTTTGCCCATTGCGTTCGTCTTTAATAACGGACGCGCACGATCCCTCGCTTCCCGCCGCAGGAAGCGTAAGCACAACCCCCAACGGCAACGCGCCCGTGATTTGCTTTTTGCTTGGATTTGCGCGGGTGCCATAGTAACTCATGATGTCTTTATTTAATACCCCCGCGGCAATACACTTGGCGCTGTCGATGACGCTACCTCCGCCGATTGCAAGCACAAAGTCCACTTTGTTCTTTTGCGCGACTTCTATGCCTTGCAATGCGTGGCTTCGCAACGGGTTTGCCTGGACTCCGCCGAATTCGACGTATTTAATTTTTGCATCGTCAAGTTCCTTTTTGACTTTGCCCAAAAGCCCGCTTTTGATAATCGAGTTTTGCCCGTAATGGATGAAAACCTTTTTCGCGCCCGCGTTTTTGATTTCATTCGCCAAAACTTTTTCATCATTTCGGCCAAAAATTATTTTGCTCTTGTTTTCATAATTAAAATTTGTCATGTGGCATAATACCACAAACACTTGGCAGACCAAACTCTTTTGGTTATACTATTTACATGACATACAAGGTCGCCGCAAAGTTACACAGCACGTTCACACTTGACGGTGATTTTAACATCAAGTTGGGCACAACCACCCTTGACGACCCAATGTGCAAGGGCTATGTTTACGCTAACCTTTATTTTTATGACGAAGTCCAAAAGGAAGTCGGCAAGTTACGCGCGATGGTTCAAAAGATTTACAACGAGGTAACCACAGAAGGCGTCGCCGACCCAATGCGACTTTTGTTGGAAATGTCGACAAGGGCCAACCGCGCCATAGGTGACGACGGCTTGGACGCAATTATAAAAGAGTTCTTGGCCGAAAAAAGCATGCACGTTTCGCTTATGATTGATGACCATGAAAAAGCCAAGTACAGGCAAATTTGCGAGGCCATATTTATGGAACTTACGGCGGCGTTTTATGCCTCGACATTGCAAGTCGCGACCGATCTTGACAACGGGGTCAAAACTTTCAAGTTTGCAAAAGACTATATCGCGACACTTACCCCGAACCAAAAAATCTTCATCGCCCCGGCGCTTCGGATTGTCGCACTTGATAACCAAGTCAAACTTAATAAACTTGAAATTTCCCAAGACTTTACCGTCAAGTACACGCCCGAGCCAGCGCAGGGCACATTTACCAAGCAAGAAGAAACAATCAAGGACCAAATCAAAACATTTATTCAGCAAGGCTAGTCAATTCCGAATATACTGACAAAGGGGTCTTCCCCAAAATACAAAGGAGGTATTGATATCATGTGTGGACTTTTCGGAGGCCTTATCCTTGGAGGGATTATCGGCTCGGCATTTTGTGACCGCGACCGTTGCTGTTGCGAAGAACGCCGCGACTGTTGTCGTGAATCCCGTTGCGAACGTCGTTGCGAATGTCGCCGTAACTGCTGTTGCGGACGCGATTGGTAAGGTAAGGTTTTGCCAAATTAAAAAAGCCCCTCGGGGCTTTTACATAGTTTAAAACTCTTGCTTAAAATCTTTACCACAGTAATTGCAGTGCCAATGTTGTTTCTTTTCATATTTTTGTTTGCGGCCGAAAAGCACGCGCCAAATGAAAATGAAAGGAAAGAACAGGATATAGAAAAACCAAGCGACAAGGCCACGGTGTTCGCGGACTTTTTTCTTTGCGTCTGTCGTGACAAGCACGCAAGTATCTTTGTTACATTTTGGACATTTCATCTTCGTATCTCCTTTTTCTTACAACTTGGTTCCACAGTCGGCGCAGAACTTTGCGCCAGGCTTGTTTTTCGCGCCACATTTTGGACATCCGCCTTTTGCGAAAGGCTTTCCGCATTCGGGGCAAAATTTTGCGTTCGGGTTCAATGTGTATCCACCGCATTCCGTGCAAAAGCGTTTCGCACCGTCGGGTTGTGAATTATTTACTCCGGCCGCAACTTGCGCGCCAAGGCCACCCATGACACCCATGCCGAACATAGTACCTGCCATGCCTGGATTTTTGGCGGCGTCGCGCATTGCGTCGGCTTGAGCCATTTTTGTATAGTTGTGCATTTGTCCGCCCAAGATTCCAAGTGACGAACTTTGGTCGATAGCCTTTTCAACTTCGTCGGGGAAGGAAAGATTTTCGACGACGAAAGACATAAGCGCCATGCCGATTTGTTCAAAGTCTTCGTTCAATGCTTTGCGTGCGATTTCGTTGAATTGTGTAAGTTTACTTGCCAAATCAATCGCGCTATAGCCCGAGTCGGCAATAACATCGGTAAGTTTTGACAATATAAGACCCTTTAAATGGTCGCCAATCATTAACGTCGTGAATTCGCGCTTCGAACCCGCCATTGTTTGCATAAACAACTTTGCGTCGGTGATGCGGAAACTGTACTTACCATAACCACGAACACGGATGATTCCGAATTCTTTGTCGCGCATTGTGAAGGGATTGGTCGTGCCCCATTTTTGTCCTGCGAATTGAGTTGTCTCTACAAAATACACATCACATTTGAAAGGCGAATTAAAACCCTTGTTCCAACTCATGATGGAGGTTAATACAGGCAGGTTAGCGGTGTGCAACTTGTATCGGCCAGGAGCAAAAACGTCGGCGATGCGACCGTCTTTCATAAAGATTGCGGCTTGGCCCTCGCGCACGGTCAAACTTGACCCGTTCATTATTTCCGCACGGCTATCCATCGGAAATTTGTAAATTATCGTGTCGTGCCTGTCATTAACGTACTCGATAACTTTTAACAACTGTCGTGAAATTATACCCATAAGGCATTATACAACAGGTTATAAATATTTGCAATAAAAAAAACTATTTTTGTACGCCATTTTCGACAAAAACAGGTCCGTTCCCGTTTTGTTGACGGTCGCGCAATTCCTTGTCTGCGTTAAGGTCGCTTTTGCCTGCCATACCGAACATGGCAAGCATCCCACCGATTAAAAGTGTCCCCATGATAATGTCTTTTGCACGGAACCTTGATTTTTGAACCGTGGCTTTCCTTCTTGGTGATACTTCTTGGTTCGGTATTAATGTTTCATTTATATTCATAATTTTTATATTATCATAAATAAAATCGAATGTCAATAGCCAGTTCTTAATTCGCTTATCGATATATCTTCTTTCTTTATGCCGACAGGGGCTTTAAAAGTTGTAAACTCTGTTATTACATTGAATAAATCGTTTTTGCACATGTAATCAATGGTTTTGCCAAGTCCCGGGACGCGACGAATCATGCACTTGGTTCTTCGGTCCATAAGCGAGCCATTGATAACATCGGTGGCATTTGCCACGGCGCGTCGCACGCTTGCGACGGGTTTTCTTGATGCGGTAAGGTTCAAATAAAAATCATCTCCATCCGTTTTGATTTGCGCCTCACCACAAAGCACCATTTCACCCTGCCACTCTTTTTTATATCCAGCAATAGCAAAGTCCCTGTGCTCCTTGCACTTGACCATAACCTCGTCCGCCGACAAATTGACGGCGTTAATGGGGGAGGCGACTTTTGCATTGTCACGTATAGCAAAAGTATTTACGTCGGAATTTTCAATAAAGTTCGATATTGATGCCTCGTCATACTCTTCCAAAAACAGGTGCGGGAAATGGTTCAGCCCAAGTCTTTGGATGGAATCCCAACTTTTATATTTGTCTTTTATTTCATAGTAAGGTTTCAATATGCTTTTATATCAAATCATCGGGTTTTTGTCAATCTGGTTTTTCGCATCGGCCACGCTGTCCTGCGGCAAGCGTCAAGTTGGCACCCACTGCAGTTACTAAATCTCCCACCATAGAAAGGGTGTCTGTGTCTTTGACGATATTTATAATTTCCTTTGTCAAAATTGTGCTTAACCCCAAAAGGTCGCACGCATCGAAATCACACAGTTTGTTTTTGCACTTCACATTTCCATTGTATGCGCAATACGCTTTTCTAGGATTTCATTTTAAAAAAAATAAATGTCAGTCTTTTGTCAAACCCGCCAAACCGCATGATAAACTACACACGTGCAGTCTGCAAAGGTGCGAAATCTTCTGCAGTCTCCGTCGAACTCTAAATCGGCGGCTC
>JAIRQZ010000046.1 GCA_031256235.1 Christensenellaceae bacterium
TTACGCGGGTAATCTTGCCCGAGGGCAACAAAACCGAAGCCAGTTTCGCCCCTGGGATTGAATGCTTTTACGCAAAGAACTTGAACTCGGTAATACGGTGGTTTAACGGCGAAGAAACCGTGGTGAAAATCACGCCCGAAAATTTTGAACGGATGAAAACCACGCAAACTTTTGCGGAAGATTTGAAATTCGTCAAGGGTCAATACATAGCCAAACGCGCGTTGGAAATTGCGGCGGCGGGCGGTCATAATATTTTGTTTATCGGGCCTCCTGGCAGTGGCAAGACGATGCTTGCCAAATGTTTGCCCACAATCATGCCCGATATGACGGCAGGCGAGAGCCTTGAGGTCACAAAATTGCACAGCATTGCGGGCACTTTGTACAGCGACAGCAACTGTGGCATTATTGTCAAGCGCCCCTTTCGAAGTCCGCACCACACCGCAAGCCGTGTCGCGCTTGTCGGTGGCGGAAGCAAGGCAATGCCTGGCGAGATAAGTCTTGCACATCACGGAGTATTGTTTTTGGACGAGTTACCCGAGTATCCGCGTTCGTGCTTGGAGGTTTTGCGTCAACCGCTTGAAGACAACCGAATTACTGTGGCTCGCGCCCACGCAACCGTCGAATATCCTGCGTCTTTCACATTGGTCGCAAGTATGAACCCGTGTCCGTGCGGGCATTTTGGCTCGCGGACGCAAAAATGTACCTGTACCGCAAGCGCCCGTGAAAAGTACCTGCGCAAATTAAGTGGCCCGCTTATGGACAGGATTGATTTGCACATCGAGGTCGATAACGTGACCTATGACGACCTGCACGGTGATGCGGGGGCAGAGCCAAGTCGCACGATAAAAGCGCGAGTCGAAGTGGCAAGGGGCGTACAACGCAGACGTTTCAATCAAGGCGAGGTCTTTTGCAACGCAAAGATGACACAGTCACAGGTCAAAGAGTTTTGCAAAATCGATGCATTGGCCGAAACAGTTTTGCGTGATGCTTTTGAAAAATTACAACTTTCTGCGCGCGCATATGCCCGCATTTTGAAGGTCGCACGCACAATCGCCGATTTAGAGGGTGCGCCCGACATCACCGTCGAACACATCACGGAAGCCGTGGCCTATCGCGGGCTTGACAGAAAGTACAGCCTTTGAACGGGGACTTTAATCGTTGACAAAATTCGTCATTCGTAATACAATGACATGGAACGAAAGAAAATGAATAACAAACTTAAAAAGTTTATCGGCCTTGGGCTGTTGGCGTTTATGACTTGTAAAGAGTTACCAGTCACGCAAGACGACATCACTCAACACTTGGGGAGGGGCGAAACCGTCCTGTTCGATGACATGAGCCAATTTTTTGAAAACTTGCCGAAACGCGAATCAGAGATTAATGATGCACAAGTCAAAGTTATAAATGATTTTAAAAACACGATTACGAAATCGGGAAGGCAAGATGACCGCTTAAGGAAAATGGGATTTTGCATTGATTGTATCGAAGAAGATTCTTTGCCGAACATTATAAAAATAGCCTTTGGCCAAGCGGGCCCAGGATACGGCTCTTTTAGTTTCGATACGGGCGAAATGAGTGTTGCCAGATACACCGTAAAATACGATGGTGAAAGGTTGAATTTTGAAAGCATAGGCGCCCGAAGCATGGCCAAGACAGCATTGCACGAGTTCAGCCACGCGGCTTTTGGTTATGGCGAGGATTCAGCCGTATTATTTTCAGAAGTTGTAACAGATACACTTGACGAGCCCGAACAAAGCGAGCATTACTATCCGCGTGATGATTGGTATTACGGAAGTTATCAACTTCGCGGTGCATGGAATCAGGCAAAACTGCGTGGACAAGAGCCAAAGTTTTGGGAAAGTCTTTCCTCCGAAGAAACAATGCGCGACATGTGGAATTCCTTGTCTCCGCAGCGCAAGGTCAGGGGTAAAGATGTTCCAATTTTGAACTTTGATGATTGGCAACTTATAAGGGCGACAAGTCGAAGCGCATCGCAGTTCAAAAAGAATTATGAAAGGATAAGCCTTAATCTTGAAAAGGCATATACATCAAACAACCCTTTGTTGCAATTAAGCCTTCAAAGTGAGATTCAAAAAATTACATCATACGCGAGGTCTGTTGGTATGGTTCAATCAAATGCAACATACAAATACAAACTTGAAGAACAAGGTAGGCGGACGCCCGTATGTGAACACGGCATTGATGACGAGCATTTGCAATGATTCATTCAAAAGAAGAAATCGAGGCGTTCAAAAAGCAGGGCATACATGTCATTCGGCGCGGAGATAAAGAATATCCGCAGCGACTTGGAAATTTACACCAGCCGCCCGAAGTTTTGTATTGCAAGGGTGATTTAAGTTTACTTACTCGGCCTGCGATATCAATAGTAGGCACTCGGACTTGCACGCGGTACGGCATTGATGTGGCCAAACGCTTTGCAAAAAAGTTTGCCGAGGCGGGGATTGTCGTCATAAGCGGACTTGCCGATGGTATTGATACTGCGGCACATCTTGGCGCGGTCGAGGGTTCGGGCGGGCAACAACTTAACACAATCGCGGTGCTTGGCAACGGTGTTAATCACTGTTATCCGCAGGCGAATGTCAAATTACAGGATAAAATCGCGGGGCATGGTCTTTTGGTAAGTGAATATTTGCCCAATGACACGGGCAACAAGTATTACTTTCCGATGCGCAATCGCATTGTTGCGGCCTTGTCCAAGGCGCTTTTGATTGTCGAGGCCGACCTTAAAAGCGGTACCATGATTACCAAGGACTTTGCCCTTGACCTTGGCATCGATGTCTTTGCGATTCCTGGCCCAGTCACAAGTCTTCAAAGCCGTGGCACAAATGCACTTATCAAGGAGGCGGCGTGTTCTTGCGCCGTCGAACCCGATGATGTTTTGGCTACTTTTGGGGTAACCGTGAAAAGCCAAGTTGCAAAAAATACGTTGGTTCAAATCTCGTTCGACGAAAAGCGAATCCTTGACATAATCGGGCGCGAGGCTGTCCACATTGACGAAATCTTGGAACGTTCTGCGATGCCAATTCCGAAACTTGCGGTTTTATTGACGTCAATGGAACTGAAAGGTCTGTTGCGAAAATTGTCGGGTAATGTATATTCCTGTCAAGAGTGTTGACACTGTCATAAACATATGTTATAGTCGCATAGATTTTTTTAAAAAAGGGGAAATAAAAAATGAAAAGAAGCAAACTTACTTTACCAGCACTTGTACTTGCGACAGCACTCGCAATGGGATGCGCAGCGGGTGGCGCAGGGGACACATACGATAATGGCGGAAACACACCACCATCAAGTGGCGGGAAAGAATATCCTGTTTCTCAAAACGAATGTGACGGAGATTCTTGCAGGCTCGCAACTTCAAAGTCAAGGTTAAAATTCGAAGAAGTCGCACAGGTATACGATAATGCAATTTGGGCATCGTGGAGTGGCGGATATCACGATGATAAGATTCCTTTCAATGTTTGCGGAAGTACTTATGGCGTCGATGTTAACGGTAAAAAGAAGGCTCCACATTTTACTGACAATGACCGTGCCAGAGCCGAAGCCGCTGCAAGCCAAGTTTTAGGTAAATAATCAAATTTTTGAATCAAATTTTGGGAACTCGATTAACGTCGAGTTTTCTTTTGCCGTGATTCGCCTTGCAATGCGTTCATCGTATCGTTCGTATAGGGCGTCGGGGTTAAGGTTGGTTGTAATGATAAAGGCGCGTTTGTTTACAAGGCGTTCGTTAAGGATGTTGTAGATATGTTCCTGGGTGACATTTTTGATTGTCGGTTCCGTGCCAAGGTCGTCGATGATTAAAACATCACAATCCAAAAAATCATTTATTTGTTCGTCGTCGCGACCGAAACTGTTGACGTATTTTTGAAAAACGTTGACCATGTTGAACGCCGTTGCGTATTCAACTCGAACTTTTTTATCGGTAAGGGACTGTTTTACGGTGTTTACGATAAAGGTTTTGCCCGTACCTGTCGCGCCCCATAACACAAGGTTTGGGATTTTTGTTGGAAACTTTTCGCAATATTCGGCAAGCCAATTATAAATGCTTTTGTGTTTAGGTGAGGGGACTTTTAGGTTTACAAAGCGGTCGGGTGCGGGAGGTTTTTTGTGTGTTTCAAGATAACGTTTGTTAAACTCGGCCCGCGATAGGGTTTTGTCCTTGGCAAAGGCCTTGAAAAACTCGGTATCCATTTTAATTTCTTCGTTCAATTTTCACCTCGTCAAAATTTGCAAATAAACTTTTTAATTGTTCGCTGCTGTAACTGT
>JAIRQZ010000028.1 GCA_031256235.1 Christensenellaceae bacterium
CGGCTCGACCGAATGTTGCTTGAAACCGATGCCCCATGGCTTAACCCGACGGCGGCGGGCGGAAAGAAACTTTTAAACGAACCCAAAAATGTTTGCTACGTCGCCCAATATATTGCCGACCTTTTGAATATGCCGATTGAACAAATAGCCAAAGCAACTCTTGACAATACTCGCAAATTTTTCCGTATATAAACCCGCAACAAAAAATCCGCCGGCGGGGGCGGATTTCTTTTATCATTTGTTTTTCTTTAGTTTGTTTAAGCATCTGTAATAAATGCTTGATATATACTATCAAATTTTATTATACTTGTCAAGTGATTTTCGACAATTTTCAATACAAAAAAAGTTTGGGTCAAAACTTCATTTATGACTTAAATTTCCTTGAAAGCATCGTTACTAAACTTGCGCTAAAGCCTACCGACATCGTGGTCGAAGTTGGTGCAGGTGTGGGAACGCTTACACGTTGCTTGGCAAAGCACGCAAAGACAGTAGTTACTTATGAAATCGACAAACGCCTTGAAGAAATTTTGGCCTTGGAATTCAAAGACCTTGCAAACATTGAACTCCGCTTTAACGACATCATGGATGTAAGTGACTTTCCATCGGATTTTATCTTGGTCGCCAACATTCCGTATTACATAACTACGCCGATTATATTCAAGTTCCTTAAAAACAAAGGTTGCCGAAAAATTTGCATTCTTATCCAAGACGACGTTGCAAATCGCATAACCGCAGCCCCAGGAACAAAAGACTATGGGGCATTATCGGTAAGTTGCCAAGCCCAAGCAGATTGCAAAATAACAAAACTTGTGCCCCGCAACATGTTCAAGCCAAGGCCCAATGTTGACAGCGCATTTGTCGTAATGGAAAAGCGCATCGTGACATTGCCCGACAACTTTGACAACTTTATCAAAAAGGTCTTTTCCATGCGCCGTAAAAAGATAAGCAACTCTGCCCCTGTCGCAATACTGGAAAAATGTGGCGTGAATAAGGACTTGCGCCCCGAACAAATAGGTGTTACGGATTTCGTCAAATTAAGTCACGAAATTGCAAAAACTGCCGTAATCAAATGATGCGCTTGCGCTAGCATTAAAGTGTGATAGTCATTAAAAATGTCATCTTGTACGACCCTTACGGGCATGTGGTAGGTTTTGTAGAATTGAAAAATGCTGGGGCAGGCACATACATCAAGGTCAAACATAATCTTGCGGGTATACGACTTACATTATCAATTAATGACGATACTCACGATATGAATATCAAAGACTTTGCCACGGAAACAAGCACACCTATCGACCTTGATGCCCAAGTCAAAGTTTCAATCACGGAGCGTGTTGGCAACACAACTACGACCTTGGCATACGGCTCGATTAACGAGGACGAAGCGAAACAAATCACCGTGCCGTCAACAGGTGCACTTAACGAAATTTTACAAGAAACCGAGCAAGGAATAATAAGACCCGAACCTACAATTGCCATTGAAGAGCCACCTGTGAAAACCTCTGCAGTGCGTGAAATTGACGAGGCCTTGCGCGCAATCTGCATGATTGACGAAAAGGGCAAAGGTGTTTGCGAAATGTGTCCCTATCGTGACTTTTTTTATGGTGAGACTATAACTCACCATGCCTAGAAAGTATAATAGCCGACGCAACAATGGCCGCAGTCTCGGCACGCAAGATACGATTACCAAGTGATACCGAAGTAACGCCCTTGGTTTTGCATAACATTTCGCGCTCGGCGTCTGTAAAGCCACCTTCGGGACCAATTATAAGGGCGCCAGGTGAAAAGTAGTGGAAAACCATATTGTGCAGTTTCATTTTTTCTTCATGCTCGTTAGCAAAAATGATTTGCCCGAATCCCGTGGGCGGTATTTTCCCAAAAGATACTTTTATCGGTATGCTTCGGCCGCATTGTTTGCAACTTTGCGTGGCAATTGCGCGCAACTTTTCAATGCTTATGGCCTTGGCAGGGACGTTGCAACGCGCCGCATTGAACAATACGATTTCGTGCACGCCGATTTCATTAAGTTTTTGCACGGTAAGCGTCAAGTTATCAAGTTTTATAAGTGGCATGAATACCGTCAACTGTGCTTGTGGATTTGCCGTGTTTGGTTCCTTATGGTCGAAGCGCAATGATGTGGCGTTCTTTGTGATGCCAATAATTTCGTAATGGTAATCAAACTCGCCATTGCCACAACACACCATATCGCCGATATTTGAACGTGTAACGGTTGAAAGATGATGATGCTCGGGTCCTGTCAATTCAAAGTTATACTCAAGTTTATCGGTAGGGGCAAGAAATCTTCTCGGGCGATTAACTTCTTTTGCGGGTGTTTGAAGATTACGCATCATTGGTCTTTGCGTCCGCACTGTTTGCATTTAAGGTCGCAAAGTTTATAGCATTTGTAACTTGATGTATCGCCGTTTTGGAACTTTACGTTGACGGTTTCGGTAAGCATATTGTTGTCTTGCGCGGTGCCTTTGCCGTCGGGAGTCGCAACCTCGGAACCATAGCGGGGCATTTTGTCCTGCATCTCGGCGTAATAGTCGTTTTCATAACCAAGACAGCAAAGCAACCGACCGCACATGCCATTGATTTTTTGTGGGTTAAGCGAGATGTTTTGATTCTTGGCCATCTTGATTGTGATGTTGTCAAAGTCCTTTATAAATCGGCCACAACAACATTGCATTCCGCATTGACCCATAGCGCCGACAATTTTGGCCTCGTCGCGTGCGCCGACTTGGCGAAGTTCAATACGTGTGCGAAGAGAGTAGGCCAAATCTTTTACAAGTTCGCGAAAGTCCACACGGTTCTCGGAAAAGAATTGGATGACGACTTTGTTGCCGTCGAAACTGTAGGCCGCGGATAACAGTTTCATGGAAAGTTTGTATTTTTCAATACGTTCGCCTGCGATTTTCATTGCGTAGGTGGCCGAGGTGATTAACTTGTCAATGATTTTTTTATCGGCGACGTCCGCAACGCGCAGGACTTGGTTGTTTTCGGTTTTGCCTTTAGCCTCGCATGGTTGACTGTCGACGACGCCCCATTCGGCGCCAGTAGCGGTTTCAACAACCACAAAGTCCCCGACCTTAAGTTCTATCCCTGTGTCAAACTTTTGCGGTGGGTTGGTGTTCCCGATTTTAATTTGGACTGTTTTTCGCATATTTCAATATCTCCATTATTAATAAGTCTTGCTGGTTACCAACATTGCAGTTTGCCGCCACATTGCGGTTTATTTTGCTAACCGTATCAAGTATAGCCTGTTTTTGTTCGAACGACAATGTCTTTTCATCGATTTCTACTCCGAACGTGTCTTTAAGGGTGCGTTTGATTTCTTGGCTAATCAAAGTTTTCGGGTCGTCATCTGTTGTCCTCAAGAATTCCGTCATACAACGGCTTTGGATTGTGTTAAGGACGGGCTCGATATTTGTGGCAAGCAACAGGAAAGTCGTGTGCCCCTGGGCATCTTCCAAGGTTTTCAACATCTTGTTTTGCGCTTGCGGTGTCATTGTTGCAAGGTCGCAAATGACCATTAACTTGCTGTCTTTCACGGGTGCAAGATAGACCTGTTGCATGAACTCGGCGGTTTCTTTGACTTGGATGGATTTTTCACCTTCTTTTGCGGTCAGCCAAAACACATCGGCAGGGTTATACTTTTTGCTTGCCTTGTGGGCGTAATCTTTTAAAGCATTTATATCGGCCGAGATTACAAGTTTCGATACCGTCATACAAGACCCTTGACTTCTTTAAGGATTTTTTCAAAGTTGGCTTCGACAGAGTCAAAAGTGTCGTCATCCGTGGCAAGATTTATAACAGTCCACTTGAATTTTTTCGCAACATAGGTCGCGGCCTCGTATGCATGTCTTAAATGGTCAGAGTCGTTTTCGTGGATGTCGACGTCTTTGCCGTTTTTCTGCGTCGTGCGTTGTTGCGCGATTTCAATACTTATTTGCGGTGGCACATTAAGGAAAATAATTTTGTTCGGGCGGGGCAGTTTCAAGACATTGAATTCGAAATTGTCGACCCATTTCAAAAACTTGTCGCGTTGTTTTTTGTTCTCGATTTTGCCTGCTTGATGAATCATGTTTGATTGAACGTATCGGTCGAAAAGAATAACCGTCGGCCTGTCAAGCGTGCTCATGATTTGTTTCATTGTGCAAAGTCTGTCGACGGCATAAAGCGTCGAGGCTTGGTATGCATCCAAACACATTGCATTGCTTCCGACTTCGCCACCAAGATACATTTTGACGGGCCCGCTTGACGGGCTTTGATAGTTTGGGAACGAAGCAATGATTACTTCTTTGCCTTGTTTTTTGAAGTACTCGTGCAAGTTTTGAATGTGTGTCTTTTTTCCGCATCCGTCGGTTCCTTCGACGGATATAAGTGTGTGTTTCATGTTTTATTCTAACACAATAAGGTCGTTCTTTTCAATGTAATTTTTAACGGAATTGCAAAAACGCATAGGTGTTGCCCCAAAAGATTTAAGTTTTTCGTAAATATTTTCGTCATTG
>JAIRQZ010000010.1 GCA_031256235.1 Christensenellaceae bacterium
ATAGACCGAGCCGCCGATTTAGAGTTCGACGGAGACTGCAGAAGATTTCGCACCTTTGCAGACTGCACGTGTGTAGTTTATCATATGGTTTGGCGGGTTTGACAAAAGACTGACAAAAAGTTTTAGTCGCCTAGTTGAACTCCGTTTTCCAAAAGGGCTTGTTCCAAAAATTGGCCTGGGCGGAGGCGGATTCTTTTAACACGTTCAAATTTTGCGTTGTCGAATTCTTTGAAACCGCTTTTGAAACTGTTTCGCATAAGTTGCATCATTTCATCGTTGGCAATGTTTTTGTTCGAGAACTTGTGGACAAGGTCTCCGAAATTTCTGTCTAATAGACGTTCCATGTATTCGTTCATGCAACTTGTTGTCGGGTAGCATAATAAAATATCGTGGCATGAGTGCTGTTCCATCTCTTGAATTTTTTGGGCCGTACAACCATGCCAGCCCGCAAGCACAGGTAGCATTAATCCGCTTTTCCCGAATGATAACGTATCCCAAAGGTCGTCGATTTTGGCGCCCCATCGCTTGACTGCGTTTAAGTCGTCGTGGTCCAAAATGTCTTGATGCCTTTGGGCGAGTTTGGTTTTTCCAGTGCACGAATGCGCGAGTATAATCATAATTTCCTTTATAAAAGTATATCACAAATATTCTTGACGCGCAAGCCCTAATTGGGTATAATCATTTCGTGTACATTATGGAACTTGGGTCCGTCTGTATATAATATAAATCACAGGGAGAATAAAAAATGCAACAACTTATGTTGGGCGGGCTTCAAGGGGTGACCTTGGGTCTTGGCATACCATTGGCTTTGGTTATTGGGTTTTTGGCGGGCTATTTCGTAAAGGTTTTGTTGGAAAGAAAGTCGGGGGAACGTAGCCGACAGTCCGCAAGCAAAATCATTGAGAAGGCGTTGGCCGAGGCCGCGACCCACAAGAAAGAGGCCTTGTTAGAAGCCAAAGAAGATGCCCACAAACAAAAGACGCAACTTGAACAAGAGTTGCGCGAGCGTCGCGCCGAGATGCAGAGGTCGGAGTCGCGTGTCGCCATGCGTGAGGAACAACTTTCAAAACGCGAGGAGACGATTACCAATCGTGAACTTGGGATTGAGAGCACGCGCTCGGCAATCGAAAACACCAAGAAGCAAGTAGAGAAGAACTTGGTCGAGGCCAAGGCAAAATTACAGGATGCGGTTGGCAAGTTGGAAAAAATCACGGGGCTTACCAAGGCGCAGGCCAAAAAGGAAATCATTGACAGCCTTGTCGACGAGGCCAAGGGTGAGGCCGTCGAATTGGTCAAACGAATCGCGGACGAGGCCAAGGAAGACGCCGACAAAAAGGCGAGGGAGGTCATCACTGCCGCTGTTCAACGCGTTGCCGCCGACCATTCCAGCGAGATTACTGTGTCTACCGTGGCTATACCTAACGATGACATCAAGGGCCGCCTTATCGGGCGCGAGGGCCGCAATATTCGTGCGCTTGAGGCTGCGACCGGGGTTGACCTTATAATCGACGACACCCCAGAGAGCATCACTGTGTCGGGCTTTGACCCTTATCGTCGCGAAATTGCGCGTATGGCGATTGAGAAACTTGTCCAAGACGGGCGTATTCATCCTGCTCGCATTGAAGAAATTGTGGCTCATACCAAAAAAGATATCGACATCATTATCAAGGAGGCGGGCGACCAGGCCGCTTATGATTGCAAGGTTCATGGCTTGCATCCTGAACTTGTTAAACAACTTGGACGGCTTAAATACCGCACAAGTTACGGCCAAAATGTGCTTAATCATTGCCGTGAGGTGTCATATATTGCGGGATTGTTGGCCGTTGAGTTGGGCGCAAACGAGCAAATCGCAAAGCGGGGCGGTCTTTTGCACGATATTGGTAAGGCGACCGACCACGAAAGCGACGGTACACACGTTTCTATTGGTGTTGATCTTGCCAAAAAGTGCAAGGAGTCGGCCGAGGTTATTCATTGTATTGAGGCCCACCATGGGGATGTGCCTTATAAGAGTATCGAGGCCATTATCGTGCAGGTTGCCGATGCAATCTCGTCCGCGAGGCCTGGGGCTCGTCGTGAAAATGTCGAGGGGTATATCAAACGGCTTAAGGACCTTGAGGCAATTGCCGACAGCAAACCTGGTGTTGACAAGGCTTATGCGATTTCGGCAGGTCGTGAGGTTCGCGTGATTGTTCGGCCTAACGAAGTAAGCGATGAGAAGGCTTTGTTTCTTGCCAAGGAAATTGCCAAGGAAATTGAAGAAAAAATGACCTATCCCGGCCAAGTTAAGGTTTCCGTTATCCGTGAATCCCGTGCCACCGAGATAGCGAAGTGATATAGGAAATGTTAAGCAATTAAAAACTTATAAGTTCGTTTTTGTCATAGAGGCGTTCGGCTTGTGCGACAATTCCAGTCACAAATTCAGTTTTGTTGCGACTGTAGTTATGGATTTTGGGGTGCAGTTCGGCGTTTTCTTTTTTAAGGCTTTCGTATGCCGAAAGGGCATTCGGGTGTTCAAGCAGGAACTTTTTGAATAAAAGTTTTTCTGTGTTGCCTTTGTAACTTGTATGGATATGGCACAGGTTTCTGTCTTGGTCGTCTTTGATGACGATGAATGCGTTACCGTTTTCTATGTTGAGGTCGGTGTTTACAAGTCTTTGTCGGAATGGGACATCCGCCAATGATAATTCGGGTGTGAGCGCGATATCGAGAATGGGCTTGGCCATAATTGGCAGGGCGGTGCTTCCGACGTGGGCGATGTGATAGTTTAGACCTTTGAACAGCCCTGCGAAACCGTCTTGGATTTCCGCGTAGGCTTGCGCCCAAAGCGGATTGTGCGGTTCAAGATGCACGGCTTTGTCGTAGTTCATGCCAAGATTGGATTTTAATAAAGTTGATAATTTCATTTGCTTTTATTATAACATATGTTGACAAATTTTGCAAGGTTTTGGTATAATTATAGTACGTATTAAAAGGCGGGTGAATAATTTTGACTACTCAAGTCATCGTTGGCGAAAATGAAGGATTGGAAAACGCAATCAAGCGCTTTAAGCGCAAGTGCCAAAAAGACGGCATAATCGCGGATATCCGCCGTAAGGTCGAATACACAAAACCAAGCGTCGCGAAAAAGAAAAAATCCGAAGCCGCCCGCAAACGTCTTAAAAAGGAAGCAAGGGGCTAGTGTTAACCGACTCCGTCGCCCGTGAATCTTTGAATCATCGACGCCAACAAACAAATCAACATTCGCTTGCAAAGCAAAAACTCGTGTGCATAATGACGCTTGGTTGCAAGGTCAATCAATATGAAAGCAATCAAATCGCACGACAGTATCTTGAGAAAGGGTACGAGGTTGTGCGGTCTTTTGTGCCAGACGCCGACATTTATGTGGTTAATACTTGCGCGGTGACAAGTCACGCCGAAAAGAAATCCCGCAATACTGTGACGCGATGCAAGAAGTGTGGCGAGACCATTGTTTGCGGTTGCGCGGAAGTTATTGCGGACGGCGGGACGGTTTCCGATTTGTTGGCGAAGCGTTTTGGCGGGGCGGGCAACGCGACGCAACCGCGCAAGCGTGCCTTTATAAAAGTTCAAGACGGGTGCAATAATTTTTGTTCGTATTGCATCGTGCCGTATCTGCGAGGGCGAAGTACAAGTCGGCCGATTGATGATGTTGTCGCCGAGGTTCGTGAGGCGGGCAAGGCGGTGGTTATAACGGGCATTGATTTGTCGTCGTATGGACTTGATATAGGTACAGATTTAGGGGGCCTTTGCGTTGCGGTTGATAAATGCGGGTTCCCATTTGAATTGTCAAGTATTGAGGTAGGTGTGATTTTGTGTCGCGCGGGGGGCGAAGATTTTTTGGCGACATTGAAGGCATGCGGGAATTTTATTCCGAAGTTTCATGTGCCGCTGCAAAGCGGAAGTGACAAGGTTTTGCGTGACATGAATCGTAAATATACAAGTGCGGAATATTTACAGGCGGTGGCGAGGATTAGGGAGGCTTTTCCGTGCGCGGTAATTTCCGCCGATGTGATTGTTGGGTATCCGACCGAGACGGCGGAGGACTTGGCCGCGACCAACGAGGTCATTAAAAAGGCCAACTTTGCCAAGGTACATACTTTTCCGTACTCGGACCGGGGATTACTTCGATTTAAAAAATTAGGGTCTTGACAAAGAAAAAAAAATGTTATAATTACCTTAATAGAAATTAAGGAGGCGGTTATTATGTCCGATTCAATTAAAATTACGAGTGGAGATGTATTAATTCCAGTTATGGCGGGGGCTATTGTGAACCTTGCGGGCGGTGACATTGGAACGGCGGCACTTGTCTGTGCAGGGGTTGCAAGTGCAAAACCTTTAGTTGATACGGCAGTGGCGGTTGTTGCGGGTGGTACCATATTTGGTAAGAAAACAGCGCTTATGGCGATGGGGGCAGGCTTGATAATTACTGCGCTTTCTTCGGGATTTGGCGCGGGATTTGGCGCGGTCGGACACACATTGACCGATGTATTGAAAGATAACGTTAAACCAAAAGCAGCAGTCGAAATCAATGTAGACGCCGTCAAATAATTATTTTGAAATGAAGCCGAGGCCCAGAGTACCTGGGCCTGTGTGCGTGCTTATAATAAATCCCATTTGAATTATGGTTGTTTTTACGCCGATAAAGTGTTCGCGGACCTTTTGTTCCAGTAACTTTGCGTCGTCCAAACAGTCGGCGTGGATTATAAAGACCGTGGGGTGGTCGGTGTCGATTTGCGAGACTTGGTTTGCAAGGAATTGGATGCTTTGCAGTCGTCCTGTCTTTTTGGTCATGGTAACAAGTTTGCCGTCATCGTCGACCTTGATGATTGGCTTGATTTGCATCAGGCCTCCGATGACCTTGGCCGCGCCCGAGAGCCGACCGCTTTTGTGGAGATACTTTAGGTCCTCGACCGTGAAATAGGCTTTTACTGTTTTACAAAACGCGGGCAAGGATTCCACGATTTTGTCAAAGTCGCCGATGCGCAGGCAGTATTCAATTAATATAACGTGCATTGCGGATACGCATTTTGTGTCGTGGGCGTAGAATTTGCGACCGTACTTTTTTGCCAAGTCAATGCCAGCGTTGTTGGCGTTTTCGTAGGTTTTTGCAAGCCCAGACGACAGGCCGAAATGTATTATGTCGTAGCCTTGGCGGAAGAAGGGCTCGAACGCCGATACTGCGTCGTCGTAGAGGACAAGGCTTGTTGATGCGGTGTCGCCTTTGCGCATGCGTGCGTAAAAGTCGGCCAGTTGTTTTTGGTCGGCTGTCGTGAACCAACCGTCGACTTCGCCGATGCTGTATCGGAGGCCTATGATTTGGATGTTGTGCTTTTTTATGAAATCGACGGGCAAGTCGCATGTCGCGTCCGCGAAGTAGATGACCTTGTTCATTTCGCTGCCTTTTCGTCCAAGTAGGTCGTTAACAGGTCTGCGGCGTGGAAGAGCACGGCGATTGGAAACATTGTGAATGCCGTTGCCACCGTGAACTTGCCGTCAAGGTTGCGCGCATCAAAGCCACCCATGTGCCAGTTGATTGCAAAGGCTTCCTCGCGCGTAAGTTTTATGTAATCGCTTATGATATAGACGGATTTTTCTCCGTGGCCATAGGGTAGCGGGTCGTCGAAGCCGTAGTATGGTTTTTGGACCCATTCGCCCCCGACTTTGACGTTACGGGTTTCGATTTTGTAGCAGTTTATTTTGCACACGTCGTGTAGTAGGGCTATGATGGCTGCGGTTTCGCGGTGCGCGGGGTCGTCGAACCATTTTTCGCCGTGTTCAAGTTTTAGCATCTTGCAAAATCGCGTGTATGTTTTCAGGGAGTGCTCGGCAAGGCCGCCGCTGTGGTTGCTGTGGAACTTTGTGCTTGCGGGGGCCGTGAAAAAGTCGGTACTTGCAAGGTAGTCAAACAACTTGTTTGCTCCGTCGCGAGTGATATTTTCGCGGAATGCGTCTTCGAATTGCTTTTTTATTGTCATGATGATATCATTGTAGCATGCGAATTTTAGGAAGTAAAGCAAACTGGTTTTTTATCGGGACAATTTTGGTTATTGTGGTGAACATTTTGCTGTTTGCCGTCTTGGGAGGGTCGTGGGCATATCGCGTTCGTGGCGACGGGTCGTGGCATTGGGAAAGTGTGTTGTACTTTGACCCGATGATTAGGTCTTTTTTGAAAAGTTTTACTCATTTTAATTGGCAACATGTTTTGCTTAACATGCTATGTTTTGTGGTTTGCGGGTTTTATCTTGAAAGAAAAATCGGAAGTGTGAAATTTGTGTTGCTTGTTTTGGTGATGGCGTTTTTTACTTCAATGACGGTCAGCACGAATAACGCCTCGGCAGGTTGGCAGGGCTTTTCAGGTGTCAATTACGGGCTGTATGCATATATCATTGTTGACTTTTTGTTCTCGATTAAGAGTTCTGGGAAGTTTAACATGCTTTTTGGCGGAGTCGTTTTGGGACTTATATACTTTGCCATGTGCTTTAACGGCGGGACGGAGTCTTTTGGTTTTGAATTTTATCCGTATGACTTGTTCAATAACCTTGGGCATTACAGCAGTGCTGTGGCGGGCCTTGTTTTGGGCTTGACCATTCAAATTGTTAAAATACAAAATAACAATCGCGTTTGACAAGGTCATATATAAGTGTGTATAATGGCTTTGTTCGCCTTGGTAGCTCAGTCGGTAGAGCAAGGGACTGAAAATCCCTGTGTCGGTGGTTCGATTCCGCCCCAAGGCACCACATGCAAACGAAGCAGGAAGTTATTTGTCATTATATTGGCGAGTACATGGGTGGCAGGGTGTCGCAGGATAGTGTGGCCCAGTTTGTATCCCAAAAGACAGGTTATGCGAGGCGGTATGGCGAGGCCTTTTTGATGTGTGCCAAGAAGATGGTTTCAGGCGAGTGTATTACCCGCAATGTGGGTGTGCGGATTTTAGAGGTTATCGCGAGGTTTATGATAGATAACGATCATGCAACCAAACATAATGTTATTATGGCATTGGAAAAATATGTGGCGTACTTGCCAGGCAATAAAATTAACCATCAATTTAAGAACCCCGAGGCCGTGAATGGGGTTATTCAAAGATTGCGCGGACTAGACAAATAACTTTATGAACGCAATCGCGATTAGGATGACGCCACTTGCCCATGACAGATCAAGTTTTGTGCGTGTGGCGACTTTTCGTCCGACAAGGGCGCCCGAGATTAACAGCGCGATGTCGGTCACAAGCGAGAACCCGATTATAATCAAATAACCAATCCAATTAAGGACAAGGCCTGTTCCAACCCCCACCGCAAGCCCGTCAAGCGACAGGGCGAGGGCAAGGACGACGGCTTCCTTTTTTGAAAGGACTTTTGATTTGTCAAAGTCGGCTTCTTCGGGTTTGGTAAGGATTTTTATGAAACTGTGTCGGCTTTTTTGCAAAATGCGCTTGATGAATTTGCCGAATATTTTTGCAAGTCCTAATGTTATCAGGATGCTTGCACAAATCGCAAGGGTGACCGAGGCTGGTATGTAATGGCCTATTGCTTTTCCGCAAAATAGCGAAAGCGCCAAGACACAGGTGCACGTGAGGTTGATGACCATCGCGCTTTGGAACGGGATTTTGATTTTGTTTGCTCCGTATGCGAAGCCTGTGGCAAAGCAATCTGCGGAAAGTGATAATGTTAAAAGCAATGCGGAGGCAATTAAAACTAACATGTTTCAGAGTATGAAATTGTCGAAAAATCTGTTGCATAATGCGGGCTTGAGCGTTAATATAAGTACAGGGAGGAATTATGAAGATTCAAAGTGTAAAGGCCATGGAGTTTTTGGACAGTCGTGGCAATCCAACAGTAATGTGCGAGGTTCAGACCGAGGCGGGTCAAGGTCGCGCAATCGTTCCAAGCGGGGCAAGTACAGGTGAATACGAGGCGTTGGAACTGCGTGACGGTGACAAAGGAAGGTATCTTGGGAAAGGAACTGTCAAGGCGGTTTCAAATGTGAACAATGTTATTGGGCCTAAACTTAAAAATAAATTCGATGTATCCGACCAAGAAAAAATCGACCAATTCATGATTAAAATGGGTGGGGAAAACAAGGCTTTGCTTGGCGCAAACGCAATTTTGGCGGTATCGCTTGCGTGTGCTCACTGTGCAGCCAACGA
Organism: Christensenellaceae bacterium; assembly: GCA_031256235.1. Classification (GTDB taxonomy): domain Bacteria; phylum Bacillota; class Clostridia; order Christensenellales; family UBA1242; genus WQSK01. The sequence continues at coordinate 8,162 of JAIRQZ010000010.1, forward strand.
GAAAAAAATCCCGCTGTACAAATATATAAGCGAAATGTATCACGACATGGGTGGCAAACAAGGCAAGATGGTTGACACAAAAACAAAGACAAGCGTGCAACTTACAAAATTCAGCGATATATACAGACTTCCTATGCCAATGATGAACGTCATTAACGGAGGGGCACATGGTGACGGTGGCTTGGATATCCAAGAGTTTATGGTCATGCCAATTGCGGCAAAGACCTGTGCCGAAGCCGTGCGTATGGGTGCGGAAGTTTTTCACAGCCTTAAAAAAGTTATCAAGTCTCGCGGGCAAGGTACTCTTGTCGGCGACGAGGGCGGGTTCAGCCCTTCGGTCAAATCCAACAAAGAGGGTCTTGAGTTACTTACCTTGGCGGTTAAAGAAGCAGGTTACGTTGCGGGTAAGGATGTCGGATTTTGCCTTGACGTTGCGGCAAGCGAGTTTTACGATGCCAAAACAGGCAAGTACAATTTGAAAGCCGAAAACAAATCGTTGACGGCCGACCAAATGATTGACTTTTATGCCGACATCGTTGACAAATTCCCGATTGTGTCTATCGAAGACGGGTTGGACCAAAACGATTGGGCGGGTTACGCCAAGTTGACCGAACGTCTTGGCGCAAAAGTGCAACTTGTTGGTGACGATTTCTTTGTAACGAACTCGGTAAGATTGAAAAAAGGCATCGACCAGAAGGCTTGCAACAGCATTCTTGTAAAGGTTAACCAAATCGGGTCGTTGACCGAGACTTTGCAATGTATCAAAATGGCTCATGACGCGGGGTATAGTACGGTTATTTCTCATCGAAGCGGTGAAACCGAGGATACCACTATCGCCGACCTTGCGGTTGCGGTCGGAAGCGGACAAATCAAGACAGGCTCGTTAAGCCGTACAGACCGTACCTGCAAATACAACCGATTGATGTACATTGAACAGGAACTTGCGAAAAAAGCGGTTTTCAAATCACCATTCTAAATTAACATGATACAAAAGATAAAATCGTTTGGGCTTGAAGGAATTGACGGCTATGTCGTGGATGTCGAGGTCGATGTCGCGCGCGGGTTGCCGTCTTTTACGCTTGTGGGATTACCAGACGCAAGTGTTAAAGAAAGCAAAGAACGCGTGAGCGCAGCGATTAAAAACAGCGGGTATCGTGTTCCTGTAAGCAAAATTGTGGTTAACCTTGCGCCCGCAGATGTGCGCAAGGAGGGTCCAATTTATGACCTTGCGATTGCAATCGGAATTTTGGCATCAAGCGAAGACGATGTGTTTATCCGAAAGTTCGAGTCTGCGGGTTCGACTGCTTTTATCGGCGAACTTGGTTTGGACGGCGAATTGCGTCGCGTGAATGGGGTCTTGCCGATGTTGTTATCGGCAAAAGAGTGCGGTATTACGCGGGT
>JAIRQZ010000023.1 GCA_031256235.1 Christensenellaceae bacterium
CGCATAACGCTTGCGACATCCGCAAAGTCGACATTAATAGTCATCTTTTTGACAATCAAGTCGGTGATACAACGAACTCCGTCGATTAATACCGAGTCCGCGATTTCAAAGGCCTCGACAACAGTAGTGCCTGTTTTTGTAATTTCCACAAGCCTTTGGTTAGGTATAACAATGTTGCAATCCACGAATTTGCCAAGGTTGCTTATGCCGATTTCCGCGTTTTTCATTCGGTGTTTGCCTTCAAATTCAAAAGGCTTTGTAACAACGCCAACGACAAGAATCCCTAACTCACGCGCAACCATGGCAACTATGGGCGAAGCCCCCGTACCTGTCCCGCCACCCATACCTGCAGTTATAAATACCATGTCGGCATCTTTCAACGCTTGCTTGATTTCTTCTTTGGATTCTTCCGCGGCCTTTTGCCCTACGCGTGGGTCGCCACCCGAGCCAAGGCCTTTTGTGGTCTTTTGACCGATTGCCAATTTAATATCGGCCGTGCTCTCGCTAAGGTCCTGTGTATCTGTGTTAATTGCGATGAATTCGACTCCGCGCACAATGCCCCTCATTCGGTTAATTGCATTGTTGCCGGCTCCGCCGATTCCGACTACTCTGATTTTCGCACTCATAATATCTATTATATACTTCTTGAATTTCTTAAGCAAATAATTTATAATGATTATTATCAAGAAATTTTTTAAAGGTTGGAATGCGTTTGAATATATTTTTTTGGCTGGGGCGATTATTGTCCCTGTAACAGTCGGCGTGATATTTAAAAGTTGGGTTATCGAAATCATCGCAAACATCATTCTTGTAATGGTTGCACTGCTTTTCGCGAAGGCCAAAATCGAAAGTTATTTCCTTGGCTTTGTTTCAAGCACTCTTTACGCTATTGTTTCGTATCGCACGCATCTTTATGGCGAAGTCGTTGTTTCTTTGGCACTGCTTTTACCCGTTTGTATTTACGGAGCCTTTAATTGGCTCCGCAATAAGTTCAATGACAATCGCAAAGGTCAAGTCGTAAAAATCGTGCGCTTGCGTTGGTTTGAACTTTTGTTGCTTGTTTTGTCCCAAGTTATCATGGGTGTCGGATATTATTTCATGTTAAAAGCATTCAATACCGATTTGTTGTTGATTTCAACTTTTTCAATCGCAACGTCTTTTATGGCTACTTATTTGGCGGCAAGGCGTTGCAGTGTCGCACTTTTCGCGTGGTTCGTGAACGATTTTGTGGTACTTGGGATTTGGATAATGATTGTTATAAATGGCGTGGCAAGTTCCGCCGTCATGATTGTCATGCCATGTATGTATTTAATAAGCGACACATACGGCATATTTCAATGGGCAAAGTTAAAGAAGTCGCAACAATAATTCGCGAAGTATTCCAACCCGTTGTTCTATTTCATTGAAGCCAAGTTCATAAAAGTGTTGCAAGTTTATGACCATAGTGATAATTTCGACAATTCCCATTTCATACGTGTCAATTTGACGGTCTTTTGTCACAGATTTGAAAAGAACGTCATCTTTCCTATATGCCCTGAAAATATATTCAGGCAACAGGAAGCCAACAACTTCAAAGTCCACAAGTCCGATTATGTTTTTGTTTTCATCAATCAATAAATTCGAATTTGTAAGGTCTCCGTGGCAAAACATGCGAATTCGATTTAAAAGTAACTGTTTGTAAACCTCTGCCGCTTTGACAAGTTTTTTAAATTCCGTATCTGTCAAATAAGTTTCAACAAGTTTCAACGCTTTGCTAACTACTGTTTCATCGGTTTTGTATTCTACTTTTGAAAGTTCAAAAAGTTCCTTTGCGGTAAAATTTTCGCCGATGTGTTGGAACTCGTCAATAATCTTTGCAATTTGTTCGCCAAGTGTGATTTTTTGTTTGTCTGTACAGGCTTTGATATCAAGGGGTTCGCCTTTGACACACGACATCGATAATGCGCCAAAAGGATAGTCTTTATTGGGTTTGATAATTTTGACTTTATTTGGTATTTGGACACTTTTGATTTTTTTGCCAAGCAGTTTATAGATGATTTGTTGTCGTTTATAGTTTTCAAATGCCGTCTTGTTTTTCCCAATTAAAAGTACCGTGTTTTCGTCGAATAAAATTGCCTTGCTTTCCCGCCCTTCGCCGATTTGCTTCATTTTTTACCTCATTTTGTTAATTTTATCGTCATAGGCGCGCTTTTTTGAAAATTCGTCTTTGTCCATGGTGACGTTTAGGGCGCGGACTGTATCAAGTGTACGTTTGTCAAGTTTGGCGGGCATTTCGACAAAGATTTTTACGATAAGGTCGCCAGAACCCATTTGGCGAAGGCGCTTGACACCTTTGCCCCGCAAAATCATGCGCGTGCCGTTTTGGGTATAAGGTGCAATAACAAGGTCGGTAAAGCCCTCGATAGTCGGGATTTTAACTTTGTCGCCAAGGATTGCCTGCATGAACGAAATGGGCAATTCAAGGTGTAAATCAAAGCCGTCACGGACAAGAACTGGATGTGGTGCCACACGAACCGCGACCAACAGTGACCCGCTTATGCCGTCGGGTCCGCCGTTTACAACGCAATCACCTTCGCCTTCGATGTTAAGGGTTTGTCCGTCAGCAATGCCAGCAGGAATATTGACGGTATATTCCACCGATTTTTTTGTTGCGCCTTTGCCACCACATTTATCGCATTTATTTCGTATAATCTTGCCACTGCCGTTGCAAGCGGAACAAGGTGAAACCATTTGCAATCCGCCAAAGCCACGGTTACGGACACGGCCTGTACCTTGACAGTAACTGCATGTTTCAACATCGGTACCGCCACGTGCGCCCGTACCGTTACAGCCTCCGCATTTTTCCATGCGCGTGAAAGATATGGTCTTTTTTATACCAAGACAGGCTTCTGCAAAAGACAAATGTATGCTTGTATTGATGTCACCGCCACGCATGCGCGAACGGCTTCTGCCCCCACCGCCGAAAAAGTCGCCACCCATGCCACCGAAGATACCGTCCATGATGTCGCTTAAGTCAAATTCAACACCGCCCGCGCCAAAAGGGTTGCCACCGCCGAACGGATTTCCTCCGCCACCGAATTGTGGCCCGTTTGCCCCGAATCGATCATAGTTTGCTTTTTTTTGCGGGTCGGAAAGCGTGTCGTAGGCCGACGAGATTTCCTTGAATTTGGATTCGGCTTCCTTGTCACCTGGGTTTTTGTCGGGGTGATACTTCATGGCAAGTTTTCTGTACGCGGATTTTATCTCGTCCGCGCTTGCGGTTTTCGATACACCCAAGGCTTCGTACAGGTCTTTCGTCATCTGGTATACTTCCTTGCATTGACGATTCTGTCGCAAATTTTATGATGGCCCAACGAATTAGGGTGAAGGCCGTCGTGAAGGTCTGCCGATAGTAATGTGTCAAACAAAGGGATATAATGATTTCCGGTTTCTTCGCAAACAGCCCTTATCCCGTTATCGTATTGCCTTATTTTGTCATTGCTGTAACGAATGCGTTCTCGGGACTTTACTTCTTCTGCGCGAGTTTCATCAACAGGGGTAAGCCCGATAAATGTGATTTTGTCGGTATATTTTTGCGCCAAGTGAATCAACTTTTTTAAATTCATTGTGAAAAGATTGTACGGAACACGTTGAATCGAACCAAAGGTTGAACTGTCATTGATTCCAACGGCAAAAGCCACAACATTGGTTTTGCTTGAATCACAGCGCACGCGGAGCTCGGATTCAAATCGTGCTATAAGGTCTATAGTTGTTTGACCTGGGATGCTTAAATTATGCACAACTACTTGATATTCTGGGTTTTCAAGGGCAAGGCGCAGTCGGTTTACCCAACCACACTTCTCTGTGCCACCCATACCATAGGCTATGCTGTCGCCGAAGACTGTAATCACTCTGTCATTAATACCCATAGAAATATTCTATCACAACTTTATCTGTTTGTGAAGCCCCCATTTTTTTTTTTTTTTTTTTTTTTCAAACTCCTTTATCCACAATTTTGACCGTTATTCAACCACTACATCGTCGGGATTGCCGTTACCGTTGCTTTGTGCGCCACCACCTTGTTGGTATAACTTTGTCACGATTGCGCCCGTAGCCTTTGCAAAGTCTTCGGTTGCGGACTTGATGCTTGAAAGGTCGTTGTTACCATTGATTGCGTTTTTAAATTTCTCGCATTCACTTGTAATCGTCTTTTTATCGTCTTCGGACAATTTTTCGCCGTTATCACGTACAAGTTTTTCCATCGCAAAGATGTGTTGTTCGGCTTGGTTTTTGGCGTCAACCAACTCTTTGCGCTCTTTGTCTTTTTCCGCGTTGGCGCTTGCGTCTTTTACCGCACGTTCGATGTCGTCTTTGCTCATATTTGAACTTGCAGTTATTGTTATGCTTTGAGTTTTGTTTGTTCCCAAATCTTTTGCCGAGACACTTACGATGCCGTTCGCGTCGATGTCGAATGTGACTTCGATTTGCGGAACGCCTCGCGGTGCAGGCGGAATATCGGACAATACAAACCTGCCGAGGGTCTTGTTGTCGGCCGCAAATTCGCGTTCGCCTTGCAAGACATGGATATCAACACTTGGTTGGCTATCGCTTGCCGTCGAGAATACTTGAGATTTTTTGGTTGGGATTGTTGTGTTGCGTTCGATAAGCCTTGTACAAATCCCGCCAAGGGTTTCAATGCCAAGAGACAAGGGCGTGACATCCAAAAGCAATACATCTTTGACATCACCGCCAAGGACACCACCTTGGATTGCGGCACCAAGTGCAACACATTCATCGGGGTTGATGCCTTTGAAGGGCTTGTGTCCCGTTTTCTTTTCCAATGTTTCAACAACGGCAGGAATTCGAGTGCTTCCGCCCACGAGGATGACTTTCGACAAATCGGTGAATTTCAATTTGGCGTCTTTCATACATTGGTCGACGGATTTGATTGTGCGTTCGATTAAATCGGATGTGATTGAATCAAATTTTGCACGCGTCAACTCAAATTCAAGGTGCTTCGGCCCGCTTGCATCTGCGGTTATAAAGGCCTCGGATATAGTTGTTTTTGTCATACCCGAAAGGTCGATTTTGGCCTTTTCGGACGCCAATTTAAGGCGTTGCAATGCCATACGGTCTTTTGATAAATCAATGCCGTTTTTGTTTTTAAAGTCTTCTATGACCAATTTCGTAATGCGTTCGTCAAAGTCGTCACCGCCCAACTTGGTGTCGCCGTGGGTCGCAAGGACTTCGAAGACGCCGTCCCCAAGTTCCAAAATCGAAACGTCGAAAGTACCGCCACCAAGGTCATAGACCAAGATTTTTTGGTGAGCATCACCTTTTTCAAGACCATACGCAAGCGCTGCGGCCGTGGGCTCGTTGATAATTCGCAAGACTTCAAGCCCTGCGATTTTGCCTGCGTCTTTAGTGGCTTGGCGTTGGCTGTCGTTAAAGTATGCCGGTACCGTGATGACGGCTTGTTTAACCTTACCACCCAAGTATGCCTCGGCGGCTTCTTTTAATTTCGATAATATCATTGCCGAGATTTCTTGCGGAGTGTAATCTTTGCCCGCAAGTTTGGTTTTGGTCGATGTACCCATAACACGTTTAATTGACATGACTGTTTTGTCGGGGTTGGCGACGGCTTGGCGCTTTGCTACTGTGCCGACTACCCTTTCACCGTCATTTGTGATTGCCACAACCGAAGGCGTCGTACGCCCTCCGTCTTGGTTTGCGATTACCACGGGTTCGCTACCTTCCATAACCGCTACGCAACTGTTTGTCGTTCCCAGGTCAATTCCGATAATTTTGCTCATTCTCGTTTCTCCTTTTATATTTGTACCATTGCAGGTCGGATTGTTCGACCCGCAAAGCGGTAACCTTTTGCAAAGACGGCGGTGATTTTATTTTTGCCGTCGGTGGCCTCTGTGACTGTTTGATGTATGTATGGGTCGAACTTGTCACCCACATTGACTGGGATTTCTTCGACTCCAATGCCCCTCAAGATGTCATCAAACTTGCGTGCAAGGATTTCGATTCCTTTTTTATCGTCGGGATTTTGAACGGTTTTAAGAGCCTCGGCCAAACTGTCGCCAAGCGGTAAAATCGTCATTGCCGCGTGCGCCCTGCCGTCATTAAAGGCATTTTGCGTCGCGTCCTTTGTCCTTTTGATATAGTTTTCAAGTTCCGCCGCCTTGTATTTGGCAATGCTTTCCCAGTTAACTATCTCGGGTTCGGGGATTTTATTTTCTTCCATCTAATCTCTCCTTTATTATTAAATAAAATGCGCTTATGTCAAGGTCGGGGGTTTCAAGCAACTGGTAAATATTTTGCCGTCGCTTTAAAATTTGGTCGTACCGCGGAACCGTAATCGGAAAGGCGCCCGAACCGTTTAACTTGTGGCTTATCCTATCGACCATATGGACAAGGACATTCAAATCATTTATCAGGTCCGCAACAAAAGTAACATTGTCCTCCGCGTCGATATAGGCACCGTAGCCCAACGCAGTCGGGAAACGCCCGCCAGACGTGTGAACCTGTTTCAGGTATCCAAGTTGTTCCAAGATTTTCAAATCGTTACGAATTGTCGCCGAAGAAAAATCGTTATCATGCCTTTTTGCAAGCATCGCAGATGCGATAGGCACCGACGACTTTATGTATTGCTCTACACTTGTGCGAAGCAATTCTGCCAATCTTGGGTTTAACACTTTGTCCACTTGTCGCTAGCACTCCTCCTTTTGACTGCTAAATAGATTATATGCAAAAACTTTCTTTGTCAATACTTTTTTAAGAAAAGGGTGTGCAAAATTTGCCAAGGGTGTTAGCGTTTTATTTTTCAAATGTGATAAGTTTTATATTGCATAATTCGCGAAAACCATATTTGCCCAAAACTCTTGCATTGCCAGAAGCCTTTACACCACCAAAAGGATTAAAAGCACCACCATAGTTTTTATCATTTAAAGCAATCATTCCAGCATTTATTTCTTTGCTGATTTTTTCGTATGTTTCTTTGTTGCTTGTAAAAATACAGGCACTTAAACCATAAATTGTGTCATTGCCAAGTTTAATTGCTTCGTCAACAGTCTTAAATGTGACTATAGGCAAAACAGGCCCAAAAACTTCCTCTTGCCAAACTTTCATATCTTTTTTAATATTTGTCAGAATTGTCGGCTCGTAAAAATTACCTTTCAAATTTTTTGGCTGTTTGCCACCATAAACAATTTTTGCCCCATTTTTAACAGCATCCGCAACCTGCACAATAAGTTTTTCCAATTGTTGTTTGTTTACAAGTGGGCCTATAGTTGTTTCTTTGTCCATAGGATTGCCGACTACTTGATTATTTGCTTCGTTAACAAGATTTTTGACAAGTTCGTCAAATTTGTTTTCATGTACAATAACTCGCTTGATACAATCGCAAACTTGCCCGCTGTTGCGAAATCGATTTGCAAATATTCTTTCGGCAGAGGTGGCAATGTCGGCATCAGCACACACAATGGCTGGGCTCGAACCGCCAAGTTCCAAATGTGCTGGTATCATTTTTTCACCGGCAATTTTCGAAATGTATTCGCCAGTTTTTGTACTGCCAGTAAACAAAAACATATCAAAGTTTTGGTTTACTAAAAACTGTCCAAGTTCAGCGCCGCCAATGCAAATTTGCAAAACACCCTTTGGGAGTTTGCTGGTGTCGATAATTTCTCTTATCAATTTCGCTGTTAGCGGTGAATTAATATCAGGCTTTGAAACAACAACATTGCCGACAATTAAGTTCTGTATTGTTTGCCAAATAAATTGCGAGATAGGAAAGTTAAAAGGCTGGATACACAAAACCACACCTTTTGGCTCAAAAAACACTTTGTGAATTGTTTTATCATTTTCAAATGTTGTTTCTGGCGATAAACACTTCTCTGCATTTTCAAAGTTCCATTTTAAATAGTCTAATGCTCTTGCAATTTCTTGCTCTGATTGAGTGATTGGTTTACCCATTTCTTGTGTCATCAGTTTTGATATTTTATCTGCATTTTTTTCCAAATGCTTTGCAAAATCTTGCAATAGTTCAATTCGTTTTTGTAAAGTCAAACTTTTCCAAGATTGGAAAGTTGCGTGGGCCTTTTCAACCATCGTTTTTGCTTGTTCACTAGTTGTCCCAACAACTTTGCCTACAATTTCATTTGTGGCAGAGTTAATTGATACTATTCTCCACACAGATTACTCCTTACAATTTTCGCGACCATAGAAGGTGTTAAAGTTACATGTTTTCATTTTTTTGCAAGTTTTACACAGTTCCAACTTTTTGATACCTTTTTCGGTAAAAATATATTCTTGCCTTTCGCGGAATTTTTCTTTGATTGCTTCGGTTTCGGCCGCGCGCGCAGAAGCGTCCTTTATATCAAGCCGTTCGATTTGAATTTCTTCCTCGCGTTCAAGCGACATTTGCATGACATCAATAAACATTGCCCTATTCATTACGACATAATACCACAAAAAAATCGGTTTGTCAAATCTTTATTCGCCGACGTGGTCCGCGAAATCATCCAGTAGACCTGGGAAAGTTGACAATCCCATGCCCGCCATTACGCAAAAATTTTTATGCGCCTCGTCTACTTTTTCTCTTGATTTATAACTTCCAGAAGACAGCGCAGGCTCCAGCGTACCGATTATTTTCATTGCAAAGACCACTATCGGCGTCCAAAGTTCTATGTACTTTTCAAAATTTTTCTTGTTTTTAAACTTTAGTTTTTCTTTGTTACCTATGCGCTTGTTGATTAAGACTTCAAGCGCATACGCAATGGCACTTAACAACAACATTCGCGAACCACGCTTTGTTAAAAATTCAAGTTGCTTTTCTTCTTCATCTAATCTACTCTTCCCCAGAAGCATGTGCTTGTATGAATCTATCGCCTCGCCAAGGGCATAAACGAATATGATGTGTTCGGCGGTTAAATTTTCGTTGAATGCGTCTGCGTATAGGTCGTTAAGTTTCCAAATGCCTCTCTTGTTATTATAGGCGTCATACGGATTGCCGTTGAAAGCCGTCAAAGTTTGCGCCACCGTGTCGGGCGACAAGATTCTCTTGTCGTCGGGTTTTTTAAAGTCACGTCGACCTCCGCTGTAAAACAAGTCTTGGTGGTCGGCCTCAAACGCCTTGCGCAATCGGTCTTGTTGCACCTCGTTGCTCCTGAAATCAGAGTCTACCGTGGCGTTTTGCCTATTGTTGTATCGTATGATGTCTTCGACTGTTTTTTCGTCACTGCATTTTATTACACGCAACGAAACTTTCAAGTTCACATCAGGAGCCGTAAGCAGGCTTCCGATTGTGCCTGTTGTTTGCGCACCGTTGATAATTGACATGCCTGTCAATGTTAATTTGCCTTCGGTTGGTTCGAAATTATGGACCAAAGCAGTTATACCATTGTTAAAAACCCAAAAATCGCCCGACCTATCTTTGGCGGATTCCAACATCTTGGAATTAATCGGGTCGCCACGTTTTGCACTGCCCAGATAATTCCTTACGTTTGCCGTGAACAATCCGTCGCCATGTTGTTGGTACAGTTCATGAAGTTGCTTGCCACTTATCGAGGTTTGATACGCAGTCCACTTGGCACCTTTCATTGTTATGCCGTCGGCTTCCATAGGTATCTCGATTTTATCGGACACAAAGATTTTTGTTTGTTTGCTTTGCTCCCACAGGCGCTCTATCTTTTTATCACCGACCTCCTCGGCAATAACCTTAATTTCCTTTCTATAGGCTTCTTTGATTGTCGACCTTGTTGTGTTTGCCACGGTATCCAACTCCGCTTGGACATCTGCAGATTCTTCTCTGTTATGCACATACCAAATATATAGTTGCGAGATTTTCCCAGACGCAACAGCCTCCCGTAACGCAACTACACGTTGCGCTATTGCCTTGGAAAACTTGCCTATATCGCCCTTAAACACCCACGCAGATGCGGTGTTAAGGTCACTTGCTTTGTTGGCTTTTGCACCCTTACCAATGGATTGGCAAAGATAGGCTTGCGCGATAAGAGCAATTTTTGCGTCTTCGTCAATGTATATAAAGTCGCATTTTTTATCACCGCCTCCACCTGTACGGCATTCGGCGGCAACTTCATGGATGTCATCATCCGAGTCAAGAAACCCCAATTCAAAGGCGTATAACATAAGTGCGTCCTCGTCGTATTTTTTAAGGTCTGTGCGGGCTTCAAAGTCGCTTTTGTGTTTGTATGGCATTTGTTTAAAACTCCTTTTCTTCGTGTTTGCCGTAGACCTTGCCCAAAAAGTTTTTGACTTTTTTGACTCCGACCTGTTTTTCCGTAAGTTGTTCAAATTTCGCAAGATTCGCAGGTATCTCCCCGTCGAAAGGTATTTGTGACCACCATCCAGTGGAACACGAACCGTCGGGGTTTAAAAAGAACTCGTATGACAAGTCCGAGCGTGCGGAACTTTTTGTAAATGATATTGAAGTGTCCGTTTGTTCACACTTTCGGATACAACCGTCGACGAAACTTGGGTTTTGTTTGTTGCCGTTACTTACAAGCCCGCCACGAAAGTCTTGGATTTCCACGACGCCGTGGTCAGGGTCAAGTTCGTGCCTTGGCTCGCCTACCGTTTCGATATAGCCTTGAAAAGGGATATAACTGTCGTCGCCATATCGATTCACACGCAATGGTTTGGACTTGCCCGAAAGTTCATAATAATTTTTCATGCCATATTTTATCACAATACGACAGTTTTTGCAATCGAATTACTTGGGTCGCAACTTCATGCGAGCAGCAATTTCAAGGTTAGCCTTGTTTACATATGCCTTCTTTTTGGTTTGGGCAAGATGCTTTTTACCGTCGGCAGTGCGTGTAAAATACAACTCGAAGTCGGCGATACGCTTGCACATTTTTTCACAAAATACTTCGGCGTTTTGCTTTTTATTGGAAAAGATTTCGGGCACCGCAAACGCACATCGGTAGTCGGGCTTGCCTTTTCGGCTTTTAATAAGGATATATTTGGGCTCTTGAATCGCGTCAAGGACTTCGGATATTGCCTGATGAAAAATGTTCTTTTCGTACTTTGTACAGCGTGCAATACCGACGTTGACGCGTTCGGCTTTATAGTCCTTTTCGACCATGGGCTTGGCGCGTTTGTCAATAAGCGAAAGTTCTTTGAACGTTTTCATAACCGCGTGCGCGATTTTTTTGATAACGGCATAGTGACTTGGCTTGATAAACATCGCGGGTATAAAACCTTTTCGCGGTTTGGGAATTTCGTTTTGGATTATGACCTCGTTAGAAGATTTTTTAAGTGCCGATTGCCAACGTTCGTTCGTTTCGTCGCGCTTTGAAGCAAGTTTAAATGTCTTTTGGTTGGCATCGTTGACACTGTCTTGGTTATATGGTGCGTCAAGAGTGCTTGCGCGAGTAAGGCTGCTTTCGATTACATCTTCGTCGTAACTTAAGCCCATGAAACTTTTAAAGCGACGCTCGAGAGTTGCATAGTCGTCGGATGGCGGGACGTCCTTTGCGACGTCGGCCATAAGGTGTTCGGGCAAGATTGCAGTAAGATGCCAAATGTTGCTTGTTTTTTCGGGACAGTTTTTATCAATGCGAATTGCCCGCCCGCGCATTTGATTGGACAGCATGAAACTTCCAACGCAACTTGCAAGAATCAATGTATTTATAACTGGCGAATCCCAACCCTCGCCAAGAAGTGATTTTGTTCCGACGATGCCATTTATGATGCCCGCGTTAAAGGCTTTTGTGATGACAGAGATTTTTTGCGCGCTGTTTGCGCCCTCGAATTTAAGTTCGCTGTGTTCGGTGTCCTTTATCGGAACCACACGCATGCGGGCTTTGTCTTTTTCGGCGACTTGTCTTATACCGTCGAGTGCGACGTTGGGGACAATAACAATTTTGCCCGATATTGCGGCAAGTTTCATGCCAAGATTTTGCCTGCGTAAAAGTTCAAATACGGGTACAACGCCCATTTCTTTGATTTCTTTATCGGTGCCCAAGACTTGGGAATTAACGCGAATGTAATCGGTTAAAATTAACAGTCGAATTTTTTCGCCCAAGTTTTTCCATTCCTCACCCGCTATTCTAGCAATGCTGTGGAGTTTGCCGATACTTGTGAATAGCAATTTTTCGACTTCTTCGCTTGTGATAAGTTTGACTTCGCGTTTTTCGATAAGTCCATGACGGCTTAAATATGCCAACACAAAATCGCGGTCAGGGGCGGTAAAAAGTTGGTCGTCGTTTATCATGCCTTGGAACAAGATTTCGGCGACCGACAAATCCCAATCGGGTGTGCGTTCGCCACGTTCAAGCATAGCAGTTAATTCCTTTGGTGGTTTCACTTTGTTTTCGTCAAGAAAGGATAATATTGCGCATAACAGAATTGTCTTGTCGGACAATTCGTCTTCAAATTCGGGTGGGTCAAGATAAAACGGGCTTTTCATTATGATGTCAAGAAACTTGCGTTCAGCGAAAATTGCCTTTACGACCTCTTCGACATGGGTTTTGTGCTGTTCAATAATTCTTTGTTCGGCCTCGGTCGGAAAGTTGTAATAGATATAATCCTGGTGTGGGCAAAGCGTTTTGGCACGCACAAGTTCGGGGACAAAGATTTCTTCGTCAATGGGCCCGCACATCGCAATGTACTTGTCCCATTCGGCCTTTTTGGAATCGTATGGTGGCGTAGCAGTCAAGGCGATAATCGTGACCGAGTGTTCCACCCTTTCGACAAATTCGTAAAGGGCCTTTTGCCACTCGGCACGCAAGTGGTGAGCCTCGTCAAGGCATATGACACTTATCTTTTTTTCTTTCATAAGGTCGATGATATTGACGGAAGAATAGTTTTCAAATTCGGCCTCGGTAACTTCGTCGGATTCGTCGGCCGAGGGTTTTGGTGCGACAGCGGCTTTTCGGTACGAAGTGTACAAGCCTTGATAGGTAATCGACGTAAGCAACTTTGGTTTTAAAAGCGTGCATGACACATAGTCGTCGACTTTTTTGTCGGCGGGCACGTACATTTCTTCAAAACGTTCTTTCCATTGTTCGCGGATTGCGATTGTGGGTGACAAGACAAGCGCAGGTTTGCCAAGGCGACGGATAAGTTCCAACCCAAGAATAGTCTTGCCACTTCCAGGAGCAGCAACAATATGAATTTTTTTGTTCTTTTTAAGATACTTGTCGCTGTTGTCGATTACGCGTTGTTGGTACGGTCGGAAAGTCCCCGAAAATTTTATGCCCTGGAAGTCCATGTTTTATTGAGTTACAACTCCGCCACAGTTCGGGCACTTTGAATCGTTAGGGCCGATTTTTGCACCGCAGTAGGAACAGAATTTGCTTGCCGAGTTTGAAGCACCAGCAGACGGCGCTGAAGAGGTTGGAGCCGATGGATTTGAAGTTGAGTTGGTATTTGCCACTGGCCTGCTTCGCAAGAACGAAAAGAAACCAACCTGTGCCAAAATCAAAAGCACGAATAAAGCGCCACCGACACCAAGAATGGTAGTACCAAGTGACTTGTCACTTTTTACCGCGACATAAACCCCGTCGTCTTCAAGCCTTGTGGCTCCGTAGGCCATAGGAACCGAATCGGTGTCCCATGTTACCCCAGTCGTGGGCGTAAGCGTAACGCCAGGCGTGTATATTGCAATTTCGATGGTCGTGCCCTTGATGGCTTGGGCTTGCTGTAATGTATAAACCGAAAACGATATGCCTTCCATCTTGTCCCCCGACCCGTCTTCGACTTCAAACTCGTAATAAACAAAGTACTTTTCACCTTTTGTGTCCTTGTACCAATCTGTGACAATGGCCGAACGTGTGTGCGAGTTTGTCGTGTCGGCTTTGGCGGTTCTTACCATATCGGTATAATAATCATAATCGACTTGCATGTTTTTAAGTTTCGCATTCGCGCCCGACATCATCGTAACGCCGATGATTGCCGCGATAAGGGCTATCACGCAAATGATACCCATGATGCTCATCGGGCTTCCGCTTGAATAATATCTGCGACGCCTGTAGCCGTGGCGATAACCACCACCACCTACAACAATCGTCGTATTATGACTTGGTGTGGACCTGTAACTTGAAGATGAAGACCTTGACGGACTTGATGAAAAGCCTCCGCCCGAGCGTCCGAAACTTGAATGACTGCCGCCCCCGCTTCGACCCGAACTTGAATGGCTTGAACCTCCTCGTGAACCTGATGGCATAATGTAATACCTCCTTTGTACCTATCTATATTATCGTAACCCTTGCAAAAGTCAAATGTTTAGTGTATATTATTGTAATGAATTTTGATTTTACTGAAGTTAAAAAAGATATCAAAGCACTTAAAGCACGCAGTGGAGATTTGACTGAACTTAAACCTCTTGGCATAGGTGGCGACGAGGCTGATGTTTACGAATACGCCAGTGTCGCGGTTAAAAGTTTCAAATCCCACAAGCCGTCGGTCATGAAAGAAATCAAAAACAACATTAAATTAAGCCGTGTCGGAATCAAACGCGGGATAAACTTTGCGCCATACATCGATTTTGAGAAAAAAGGCCAAGAAGTTTTTGCATACATGCCCAAGGTCGACGGAGTAAGGCTTACCGACGATAATGCGCTTGAAAAACTTGTCGCAATCGGGCCAGAGGGATTGAAAAAGTTTTTCGATGATTACATCGCAGTAAACGAAATCGGATTTTTGACCGATGTCAATGTCAACAATTATCTTGTTTCGGATAAAGGCATAAATATGGTCGACCTTGGAATAAATAACGGACGCCCAATCGATAAAAAATTTAATTGCCGTGACGCGAAAGCGATACTGGATTATTGGCAAAATAAAATTGCACTCAACCCCGTTTTCGGCCCAGAAGGCGACAAAAAGAAGATGCTAGTCAAAGAACTTGCCCGAAACACCGAAAGCGTGCTTTCTTCACTTCCCGAATATGTCGGGAATTAATTTTTGCACGATATCACTTTTGGCCTTGCCTTGTGTTTGTTTCATGACCTGTCCGACAATGAATGCAAGGACACGGTCGGGTTTTTCAGTGTAATCTGTGGCGACCTTTGGATTGTCGGTTTTTAACTTTTGCAAAATTGCTTTGATTTCCGTTTCGGAAACCGTCGCCAAAAGGCCAAGTTGTTTGGCAAGGTCGGCGGGAGATTTGCCCGTTTCGATTACGCGGTCAAGCAGTTGCAATCCGACGGTTTTGTTGATTTTTTTGTCTTCGACCATTTTTATTATGTCGGTCAAATGTGTGGCAGTGATATTTGGAAAAACATCGAATTTTAATAAATCGGTAAGAATCCAATTCGCAATCTGTTTTGGCGAGTTAAGACATTTAATACAACCGATAAAGTAATTCGTAAGGCTCTTTTCGCGTGTCAAAATATCGGCATCGTATGCGGGTAAATTGTACTTTGTCATAAACAATTCGCGGTATTGATGCGCCAAAGTCGGCATGACTTTTTGGACTTTTTCAACGTCGGCACGCGATATTTGGACGGAATAAATATCGGGGTCGGGAAAATAACGGTAATCTTGGGACTCTTCCTTGTTACGCATCGAGGCCGTTTTGCCTTTTGCATCGTCCCATTTGCGGGTTTCGGTCGTGATTTTTTCGCCCTTTGAAAGCAATTCGGCTTGACGGTTGGATTCATACTCAATCGCACGTGTGACCATTTTGAAACTGTTAAGGTTTTTCATCTCGGTCCTGTTACCAAGTTCTTTTGCCCCTTTCTTTTTCAACGACAGGTTGACATCGCAACGCATGCCGCCTTGTTCCATTTTGCACCCTGCAACATCGGCGTAGATAAGGCGCGAACGCACGGCCTCCAAAAACTCGACTACTTCGGCGGCGCTTGAAAAATCGGGTTCGGTAACAATTTCAATAAGCGGTACCCCGCCACGGTTGTAGTCAACCATGGTCTCGCGCAAGACGGCGTTATGTGTAAGTTTGCCTGCGTCTTCTTCCAAATGGATGCGGTTCAACCGAATGAATTTACCGTCTTTTAACTTTATTCCGCCACCAAGGCAAATCGGGCGTACAAGTTGGCTTATTTGATAGGCTTTTGACAAGTCGGGATAAAAGTAATTTTTGCGTTCAAAAATCGCAAGGTCGTTAATTTTACAATCCATTGTAAGCCCCGCTGCGATTGTTTTGGACACGGCTTCGCGGTTAACAAAAGGCAAAGCGCCAGGCATACCTACGCAAACAGGACAGCAATTTGTGTTGGGCTTCGAGCCGAAAACATTTGCACAGCCACAAAAGCACTTGGTTTTGGTATTTAACTCGGCGTGAATTTCAAGGCCGATTACGATATCAAAATCTTT
>JAIRQZ010000030.1 GCA_031256235.1 Christensenellaceae bacterium
GTTTGCATATATATGTAACCTTATCAATCACGCGCAAACAAACAGTTGGGAAAACGCCAACGCAATGTATTTGACAAGGGCTCCCATGCCGTCGGTTCCCACGTGGCTGTTCCTGTTGCTTTGTTATGTCGCAGGCGCGGGCATTGGTTTGGCCCTGATATTTTTAAAAGACCGATTGCGAAAATCGCAGTAATGTGGTAAACTAGTTTTGCGTCCCCTGTAACGTTTTTGCTCACGATGTTCGACAAAAACATTGCGGTGACTCGCTTCGCTCGTCCCCGTAGTTAAACGGATATAACAAGTCCCTCCTAAGGACTAGTTACAGGTTCGATTCCTGTCGGGGACACCAAAATTTTGATTGTACTTTGTCGTAAAAGACGATATAATAAAGTATGGCACAAGCATTGGCGATTAAAGATATCAAAGCATATGTTACAGAGATAGCCAAAGTCTATGATATAAGGCGTGTTTCATTATTCGGTTCGTACGCGAAGGGCGAGCAAACACAGGAAAGCGATATCGACTTGTTGGTTGATTTCGGCGACAAAGCAACGTACTTGACCGTCTTCGACTTTCAAAATAAGGTTGAGAATAAAATCGGCAAGGACGTAGACGTAATCCCCGCACCAATTCCGCAAGATTCCTTTTTGAAAATTGACAAGGAGGTGCTGTTGTATGAGCGGTCGCGATAGAACAATTCTGGAAAAGACATTGAAAGAAATTAACTGCTTGAATACTTTGTTGAAAGGGGTAAAGACATTTGAAGATTTTGACGCAGATGAAAAGACAAAGCGTTCGGTGGTTATGACACTTATAAACGTTGGCGAACTCGTAAAGCATTTGTCGGATGATTTTAAGGAATCCCACAATAATATCCCTTTCCATGCGATAACGGCTTTGCGCAATGTTGCCACACACGGTTATCTTACATTGAACTTCAAAATTATATGGAACACAGTAAATAAAAGTATCCCAGAATTAAAAACTCAAATAGCGGATTTGCTTAAGTAGAGTAGTGCACAAAAAAAGCGGGTCGATTGCCCGCTTTTTGAATTCTATTGTGATTAGCGGATTCGTGGAAGAAGAACCCAAGCATTATCTAAATTATGTTCTCCACTTGCCTTATAACCCGGTAAAGCCGTAATAACCGCAGTCGCAATACTTTGTATTGCAACAACTGCAACAATGCCTACAGCAGTATAAATAAGTTGGGTCTTGGCTTGTTTGCGCTTTGCGTCATCTTCGGCTTTCATAAGTTGCCAACCGACGTAAACGGCGAATATCGTAGCAGCAGAAGAAAGAATTTTAAGCACACAACCGACAACAGTGTTTATAATGGTAAGAACACTGTTCGCGGTAGTTAATGTACTATCCATATCTGCTGTGACACCATCTGGACGATTAATTTGCTTTGGGGCTTTATAGCCACCCAATACTGTAGTAAATAGCGTTATCATAACCGTAATACCTACTAGGCCAACAATAGAATAGATAAGTTGGCTTTTTGCTTGTGCGCGTTTTGCATCATCAGTTGCCTTTGCAAAATTGAAACCAACCCAAATAGCGAAAAAGACAATCATAGAAGCGCATATAGCCAAAAACACAGCAGTCGCAATGTCTACCGCACCCCCCACCGTCTTCAGCACTTCTTGAGTTCTATCCGCTCCCATCAAACTAAACAACTTCATAATTTTTCCTCCTTTGTTTTCCAACTGTTCGCAAAATATATATTTTGGCGAAGTGTTGACGATACAATGATAAGTATCTGCACTATTTTTACCTCTTATTCATGGGTTTGTCAACGGATTTTTCAACTTTTTTCAAAAAACTTTCGACAAAATGGGCGTTTTAGGGGTTCAACACTTCGCCAAAATATATATTTTGCGAACAGTTGGAAAACAAAGGAGGAAAAATTATGAAGTTGTTTAGTTTGATTGGAGCAAGTGTGGCAGACTTGGGAAAAGACGACCCAGTAGTTAGGACCATGAACACAATCGGTAACGCTGTTGATATTGCGGTTGTTGTATTCATGGCAATTTGTGCATCGTTAATTGTGTTTTATGCCATTTGGGTCGGTTTCAATTTTGCGAAAGCCACCGATGATGCAAAGCGTGCTCAAGCAAAAAGCCAGTTAATCTACTCGATTATCGGTTTAGTTGGTATTACGGTTATATCTACGCTGTTTGGAACAGTGCTTAAATCATATACAAAGATTTCGGCTATTACGCCAGATGGTGCGACCGATTTCAACGATACTGTTGTAGCGGCAACAAAGGTCTTAGCGATAGTCAACACGATTTCATCGGTCGTGCTGAAAACACTTACATCCGCAGCAACCATATTCGCGGTTTGGGTTGGATGGCAACTTATGAAAGCCGAAGATGATGCCAAGCGTAAGCAAGCCAAGACACAACTTATCTATACTGCTATCGGTATAGTTGTGATAGTTGCTATCCAGGCTATTGCTGGTGCTATATTTACTGGTGCGATTGGTTCAAAAATTAATAGTGCCTCGCGAGATTGGGAATAAAAGATTTCTAAAAAAACCAAAAAAGCGGGCAATCGACCCGCTTTTTTTGTGTAAATAACTTGCCAAATGTCGAAATTTAAGTTATCCTATGTACGTGAATAGTTTATTCAGTTTATTGAATGCAGGCGACGGTTCGAAAAAAGTAAAAGATGTACTTACAAGTATAAAAGGTGCGACAGGTATTATGACCACCGTGGTTCTTGCCGTATGCGCTTCGGCTGTTATCTTTTATGCTATATATATCGGTGTTCGTTTGGCGTCCGCGACCGATGACGGCAAACGCACCCAGGCCAAACAACAATTGATTTGGTCGGTTGTGGCATTATTAAGTATCGGTGTGCTTACAACGATATACACATTGGTGTTGGATAAAACTCTAGTAAACATTAATTTTAGTGGGGCGGGCCCTACCGATGATTTAATCAAGGACGAGCTTGTTATTATAAAAGATTCTGTTAAGATTGTTATGGATATTTGTATTGCTGCTTTACCTGCTTTTGCGCTTTGGGTTTGTTGGCAACTTATGAAGGCCGAGGACGAAGGCAAACGCAAAAATGCGAAGATGCAACTTTTGTATACAATAATCGGGGCGGTGGCTGTTGTTGGATTGTATAGTCTTTGCGACGCCGTGTTCTCGAATATGAAATGATTTTTGTTTTTTGTATTGACAAAATTTTTAACATCTTGTAATATTATTCATTACGCTACACGCACCCGTGTGTTTCGTCGATGGAGGTACAATGTCGAAAAACAAAATCCGTGTCAAAATTTCGGGCTATGACCATAGCCTTGTGGAAAGCGCTTGCACGAAAATTATCGGAACAGCCACGCAAAACGGAGCCAAGGTTTCTGGACCTGTGCCATTGCCCACGAATCGCGAGGTCATCTGCGTTATCCGAAGTCCTCATAAATACAAGGACAGCCGTGAACAGTTTGAAATTCGAACTCATAAAAGGTTGATTGATATTTACAATCCGAATTCCCGCTTGGTCGACATGTTGACCAAGTTGGAAATGCCCGCTGGTGTAGATATCCAAATCAAGTTGTAAGGGGATTATATATGAAGTATATCGTAGGAAGAAAACTTGGAATGACACAAATCTTTGGCGACAAGGGCATTGTTATCCCTGTCACCGTGGTCGAGGCAGGCCCTTGTGTTGTGACCCAAATCAAGACCAAAGAAAAAGACGGCTATGACGCCGTGCAAATCGGATTCGAAGACGCAAAGAAAAATGCAACCAACAAACCAAGCGCAGGCCTTTTCAAAAAAGCAGGCGTAACCCCGAAAAAAGTTTTACGTGAATTCCGCATCGATGACAACGGCACCGCCGAAGCCCCGACATACAAGTTGGGCGATGTTATCGCTTGCGATCTTTTTGCGGTTAACGACATTGTTGATGTCACATCCAAGACAAAGGGTCATGGATTTTCGGGTACAATTAAACGTTGGAACTTTCATCGTCAACGTATGACACATGGTAACTCGCGTTCTCACCGCGTGCCTGGTTCGGTTGGTTCGAACTCCGACCCATCGCGCGTTTTCCCTGGCAAAAAATTGCCTGGTCAATATGGACATGAACAAGTCACCATTCAAAACCTTACCATTGCTGGCGTCGACAAGGCAAAAAACTGCCTTCTTATAAAGGGCGGAATTCCAGGGCCTGATGGTTCGCTTGTTGGAATCCGTACCGCCGTAAAAGGAGGCAAAAAATGAGCGAAGTAAAAACCGCAACCCAAGCGAAGAAACCTGCGTCCATTAAAATCGACGTACTTGACCAAAAGGGCAAAGTCGCCGAACAAATGACCTTGAACTCCGAAGTCTTTGGCGTTGATGTTAACACGTATTTGATTCATGCCGTTGCGACAGCCCAAGCCAACAACGCACGTCAAGGTACAAAGAAAACCCTTGACCGTGCCGAGGTTCGCGGACATGGCAAAAAGCCTTACAAACAAAAAGGCACGGGTAACGCTCGTCAAGGTTCGACCAAAGGCCCGCAATTTGACGGCGGTGGTATGGCTTTCGCTATTGAACCTCGCGACTTTTCAACCAAAATTAACAAAAAACAACGCGCTGCGGCTTTCGTTTCCGCAATCAGTGGCAAATTAAACGACAAAGAACTTATCGTTTTACAAGACCTTAAAGTAAAAGACCACAAGACAAAAAATGTTGCAGATATCTTGAAGTCGCTTGTAAAGGCAAAACTTGGTATAACGGATAAAAGCAAAATTTTGTTCGTAAAGAACGGTTACGATATTGATTTTATTCATGCGTGCGAGAATATTCCGAATATCGAAACAATTACTGCTGCACAACTTTCTGTTCTTGATATTGTCACTCACAAATTTCTGGTGGCAACATCTTATGCCATAAAAGCAATCGAGGAGGCATACGCATGAACCTTTATGATATTATCCAAAAACCGATTTTAAGCGAACGCACTTTCGAAGGCATCAAAAACAAATGCTATGTCTTCCGTGTGGTTCCTTCCGCAACCAAAGACCAAATCAGGTTGGCGGTTGAAAACGCCTTTAAAGGTGTAAAAGTCGAATCTATCCGCACCGCGAACTATGACGGCAAAATCAAGCGCCAAGGTCGCCACGAGGGTGCACGCCCCGCGTGGAAAAAGGCCTTTGTGCAACTTACCGCCGACAGCAAAGCGATAGAATTTTTTGAGGGGTTACAATAATGGCTATTAAACGATTTAAACCAAGGAGTCCGGGACAAAGGTTCAAAACGGTATCGACTTTTGACGAAATTACCGACAAGAAAAAAGAACCCGAAAAATCATTGCTTTGCGAAAAGCCCAAAACAGGCGGTCGCAATAACCAAGGCAAGATTTCCGTTCGCCACATCGGAGGCGGAAACCGTCAAAAATACCGTATCGTCGATTTCAAACGCGACAAAGTTAATGTTCCCGCCAAGGTCGCATTTATTGAATACGACCCCAACCGCAGTGCAAACATCGCGCTCCTGCACTATGTTGATGGAAGCAAATCCTATATACTTGCACCTCATGGCCTTAAGGCAGGGGACAAAGTTATCTCGGGCGAAAGCGTAGAAATCAAAGTCGGCAACGCAATGCCACTTAAGGCAATGCCTTTGGGTTCGACAATTCACAACGTCGAAATGCAACCTGGCAAGGGCGGACAAATCGCACGAAGCGCGTCAAGTTACGTAACACTTCAAGGTCGCGACGCGGGCTATGCAATTTTGAAGATGCCTTCTGGTGAAACCCGCAAAGTTCCAGAAACATGCTATGCAACAATCGGGCGCATCGGCAATTTGGACCATGAACTTATCTCGCAGGGTAAAGCGGGTCGCAATCGTCACCGTGGCATCCGACCGACCGTCCGTGGTGTTGTTATGAACCCTGTTGACCATCCACACGGCGGTGGTGAGGGCAAGAGCCCAATCGGACATCCCGCTCCGCTTACTCCGTGGGGTAAAAAGGCTTTGGGCATGAAAACCCGCAGTCGCAAAAAGCCAAGCACACGCTTTATCGTAAAAGACAGGAGGACTAAATAATGAGTCGCAGTATTAAAAAAGGCCCATACGTCAACCAAAAGTTGAATGACAAAATCGAGGCCATGAACAAAAAGAACGAAAAGAAGCAAATCAAAACTTGGGACCGCTCTTGTACGATTCTGCCTGCTTTTGTTGAACACACAATCCAAGTCTATAACGGTAAAAAGTTTATCCCCGTGTACATCAAGTCCGAAATGGTCGGTCACAAGTTGGGCGAATTTTCGGCCACACGTACTTTTCATGGCCACGGCGGTATAAAAGCAATCAAAGCAAAAGGAAAGAAGGGTTAATATGGCAACAAGACAAAGAGAGAAAGCGGCAAGAATTGCCAAAGAACGCGATAAACGCCCAACGGCGGTGGCTAAAAACATCCGCATTTCAAGCGACAAGGTTGGTATTGTCCTTGATTTGATTCGTGGCAAAAGTTACGAACAGGCACTTGGAATCCTTAACAATACCAATAAAAGCGCAAGCGACCCGATATTGAAGGTCCTTAACTCGGCTGCCGCAAATGCGGAAAACAACTTGAATATGGCGAAGGACACTTTGTATGTGGCCCAAACATGGGCAATGCCTGGTCCAACAATGAAACGTATGATGCCACGTGCCCGTGGCCGTGCCGACAGAATTTTGAAACGCACGTCGCACATCCGCATCATTTTGGATGAAAAGCAAGTTGACGCAAAAATGGAGGTAAAGAAAGCCGTGACCAAAACAGCAAAACCAAAGGCGCAACCGAAAATCGACCAAGAACGCCCTTTGACAAAAGAGCCAAACGCTAAAAAGCCACTTGGAGAGAAAAAAGTTGCTCCAAAGGGAGGTAAGGCGTAATGGGACAAAAAGTTAATCCTAACGGTTTCCGAATCGGCATCAACAAGGACTGGAACTCGACATGGGTTGCGGGCAAAAAGGACATTGCACAATTCATAAAAGAAGACACCCAAGTCCGACGCCACATCATGGACAATTATGGAAGCAAACTTAATAATTGCTCGATTTCCAAAATCACAATCGAACGTACTCCGACCCGCGTGACCGTAAATATTTACACAGGTCGCCCTGGCATGCTTATCGGTCAAAAAGGCGCAGGCACGGAAAAACTTAAAAAAGAAATCACCGCACTTATCGGCACAAAGGCCCTTGAACTTAACGTTCGTGAAGTCAAAAACATTGATACCGATGCAACACTTGTTGCGCAAAGTATTGCGACACAACTTGAAAAGCGTATCGCTTGGCGCCGTGCCATGAAAATGGCAATCCAAAAAGCCATGAAATCGGGCATCAAGGGCATCAAGGTCATGATTGGCGGACGCTTGGATGGTGCCGACATCGCACGTTCAGAACACTATCAACAAGGTATCCTTCCATTGCACACTTTGCGAAGCGACATCGAATACGGTTTCGCGGAAGCCAAGACCACATTCGGTATCATCGGCGTAAAGTGTTGGATTTGTTACGGCGAAATCAAGGGTAAGGCCCGTCGCACGACAGATGTTGCACGCCCAAGTCGCTCGGAACGCGAGAGTCGTGGTGGTGACGACAGGAAGTTTGCGGACAGAAAACCACGCCCATACAGCGCAGGTTATAGGCCCAACAACGGAGCAGGACCAAGACCCGACGGAGCAGGGCCAAGACCTGCAGGTGCTGGACCGCGCCCGAATAACTTTGCACCCCGTCCAAATAACGGCGCACCACGTCCACCTATGAACCCGAACAAAGGAGGAGTTAGATAATGTTAATGCCTAAACGCGTAAAAAGACGCAAACTCCACCGTGGTCGTATGACTGGAAAGGCCACACGCGGAAACCATCTTGCATATGGCGACTATGGACTTGTTTCCATGGAACCATGCTGGATTACCAGCAACCAAATCGAAGCCGCCCGTATCGCTATCACACGCTTTACAAAACGTGGCGGTAAAGTTTGGATAAATATCTTCCCACACAAAAGCGTTACCAAAAAGCCCGCCGAAACTCGTATGGGTTCGGGAAAGGGCTCGCCCGAAAAATGGGTTGCGGTCGTAAAGCCAGGCAGGTTGTTGTTCGAACTTGCGGGGGTAAACGAAGAAACCGCTATGGAAGCACTTCGTCTTGGCATGCACAAGTTGCCATGCAAATGCAAAGTCATCAAGCGCGATGTAATCGTTGAAAAACGCTTCGTCCGTGGCAAGGCGGTCGAAGTCGAACAAAAAGAAAAGGAGGCTGCAGGAAATGAATAAAGCAAAACAATTCCATGACATGACAACCGACGAACTTAATGCAAAAGTAACAAGCCTTAAGAACGAACTTTTTAACCTGCGATTCCAACAAACAACAGGCCAACTTAAAAACCCACTTATGCTACGCGCCGTGAAAAAGGATATCGCACGCGCTCTTACTATAATTAAGGAACGCGAGATAAAAGGAGGCAAGAAATGACAGACAGAGAAAGCATGCGCAAAGTGTTAGAGGGCACAGTCACTTCCAATAAAATGGACAAGACTATCGTCGTCGCAATCGTTGACAGCGTCGCGCACCCTTTATATAAAAAAGTCGTTAAACGCACAAAAAAGTACAAGGTCCACGATGAACAAAACGAGTGCCAAATCGGGGACAAAGTCGAAATCATGGAAACACGCCCTTTATCAAAGGACAAGTATTTCCGTCTTGTACGCGTTGTCGAGAAGGTTAAATAGGAGGCAATTATGTTACAGATGCAAACTATTTTAAAAGTCGCAGACAATACCGGGGCAAAAACCTTGGGATTGTTTAACATCCCAGGTAACTCGCACCAAAAAAGTGCGGCTATCGGGGCTGTTGTCGTCGCAAGTGTCAAAACTGCAATACCCGACGGCACGGTTAAAAAAGGTGAGGTCGTAAAATGTGTAATCGTGCGTACTTGCAATACGATTATCCGTCCCGACGGTACCTGCATACGTTTTGATGACAATGCGGCAGTTATTATTGATAAGGAAGGCAATCCGCGTGGCACCCGCATCTTTGGGCCTGTCGCTCGCGAATTGCGTGAATTGGGGTATATGAAAATTGTTTCACTTGCTCCGGAGGTATTGTAATGAGTATTCGTAGAGGCGACCAAGTAGTCGTAATCGCAGGCAAAGACAAAGGCAAAAAGGGCAAGGTCCTTAATGTCGAAGAAAGCACAGAAAAGCGCACACACCAAGTCCACACTCGCGTGACTGTTGATGGTGTCAATGTTGTTGTAAAACACAAAAAGGCTCGTACTGCAAAAGAAAAATCTTCGCGCGAAAAAAAGGCCGCACCGATTGATGTGTCAAATGTCATGCTCCTTTGCAAATGTGGCAAGGCAACACGCGCAAGTTATAAAATCGAAAACGGCAAAAAGATTCGTGTGTGCAGTAAATGTGGCGAAGTTCTTGACAAAAAGTACGTCAAAGTAAAAGAAGTCGTAAAATCCAAAACTGTCGAAGAAGACAAGAAGGACGAAAAGACCGACAAGAAACCACTTGTACGTCGTGAAATCAAGCACGTTGCGGACAGCAAAATCAAGAAACCGCAAAACACTGTCAAGGCTGCAACGACGCACCGTCAGTTAGGAGGAGGAAGTTAATATGGCAGAAGTAAAGAAACCAACAGTGACCGCAACGGCAAAACCTGTGGCACCCAAGCCATCGGTAGCAAAGCCTGCCGTGACAAAATCGGCTCGCCCGCGTTTGCACGAGAAGTATGTCAAGGAAGTTATTCCGACTATGATGAAAAAATACGGCTTTAAAAATGTCATGGCTGTACCGAAAATCGAAAAAGTCGTGATTAACGTCGGACTTGGCGAGTACAAAGACGACACCAAAAAATTCGAAAACGCCGTCGATGAAATCGCTCAAATCACAGGTCAAAAACCAATTTGGACTCGCGCAAAGAAAAGTATCTCGAACTTTAAACTTCGCGAAAACCAAAAAATCGGTGCCAAGGTCACACTCCGTGGCAAAAAAATGTACGAGTTCTTGGACAAACTTATATCAATCGCATTGCCACGCGTTCGCGACTTCCGTGGAATATCACCGACATCGTTTGACAAGTTCGGCAACTATGCGCTTGGTATAAAAGAACAACTTGTATTTCCAGAAATCAGTTACGAAAAAATCGACAAAGTGCGTGGCTTCGATATTTGCGTAGTAACAACCGCAAAAAACAATGTCGATGCGCTTACGTTGCTTAAAGAAATCGGATTCCCGTTCAGAGGAGGTAAATAATGGCAAGAGCAGCCCTTAAAGAAAAACAACAACGTGGAGGCATGCGTAACGGCAAGCCCTGCAAGGTGCGTGAGTACACACGTTGCAGTATTTGTGGCAGGCCGAAAGCGGTTTTGAAAAAGTACGGTATTTGCCGTATTTGTTTCCGAGAATTGGCGTCAAAGGGTGAAATCCCAGGCGTAAAGAAGTCGAGTTGGTAAGGAGGATAAAATAATGGCAAAAAGAAACACACTTGTAACTGACCCAATCGCGGACATGCTGACCCGAATTCGTAATGCGGGCACGGCACGGCATGAGGATGTCCAAATCCCGTTCAGCAAAATCAAAATGGACATAGCCAAGATTCTTGCCGAGGAAGGCTTTATCAAAACTTGCGAATTGGTAACTGCGGAAGGCGATGCGGTCACAAAGAAAACCCAAGACCCGACATGGAGCCAACTTATAAAAATCACTTTCAAAGGCGACAGCACAAACCGTGTTATCCAAGGGTTAAGGCGCATTTCTAAACCAGGCTTGCGTGTCTATTCTGGCAAAGACGAACTTCCGCGGGTGCTTAACGGCCTTGGTATTGCGATTATCTCGACAAGCAAAGGCATTATGACCGACAAAAAGGCTCGCGAGAAAAAATTGGGCGGGGAAGTTCTCGCCTATGTATGGTGAGGTGAATCATGAGTAGAGTAGGAAAAACACTTATTAAAATACCTGCGGGCGTCCGAGTCGAAGTTATCAACAGCGACGACAAAAAAAGGGCTGTCTCGGTCACTGGCCCAAAGGGTGTATTATTGCAAGAAATCAGACCGCAAATCACGGTTGTGATTTCGGACGCCCAAGTCGAACTTAAACGTGAAAACGACGAATCGGCGACAAAAGCATTGCATGGGCTTTACAACCGTCTTATTCAAAATATGGTTGTCGGGGTAACCGAAGGCTTTACAAAAACCCTTATACTTAATGGCGTCGGTTATAAAGCCAACATGAACGGACAAAATTTGGTGCTGAATCTTGGCTACAGCCATCCGTGCGAAGTCAAGGCAAGACAAGGCATCACTTTCAAGGTATGTAACCCAGCCGAAGTCCAAAATCTTAATCTTGGAAAAGACGGCATCGGCGCGGTTATCCAAATCTCGGGGGCGAACCGTGAACAGGTCGGCGCCGCCGCAAGTGATATTCGGGACTTGCGAAAAGTTGAACCGTACCACATGTACGGAATCCGTTACAGTGACGAACACGTAATCCGAAAAGAAAGCAAATCGGGCAAGGGAGGTAAGAAATGATAATAAGGCCAGACAAAAACAAGGAACGCAAAATCCGCGCAAGACGTCAAAGCGACATCAAGGGTACCAAGGATAAACCCCGTCTTGTGGTCTATCGCAGTTTAAGCAACATTTATGCACAACTTGTGAACGACGACAAGGGTGACACCATCGTGTCTGTTAACACCTTGCAAAGTGATGTTGCAAAACTTATCAAAGGCAAGGATAAAAAAGAAGCCTCATTTATTGTGGGCGAACAACTTGCCAAAGAGGCTATTGCCAAAAAAATCAAGGCTTGCGTATTCGACCGTAACGGATATATCTATCACGGTCGTGTGCAACAGGTCGCCGAAGGTGCGCGAAAAGGAGGATTGCAATTCTAACATGGACAAAGAAACCGAAAAAGAAGTCGTAGAAGACATCACCGCTGAAGTCATTGCCGAGGGTAAACACACATCGGCGGATGCCCTTTTGAAAAGTTCGGGCAAGGATTTGAAAACCGATGCTAAAGACGCGACAAAAAAAGCTCTTTATCAAAACGCGCAAAAACAAAAAGAGCGTTCCCAACGCGCCGAAGTTGCGGTAGGTGAAATCCAAAGCAAACTTATCGGTGTTAACCGCATTACCAAAGTCGTCAAAGGTGGCCGTACCTTGCGTTTCAACGCTGTCGTCATCGTAGGCGATAAAAACGGACGCGTTGCGGTTGGTAATGGAAAGGCAAGGGAAGTCTCGGAGGCAATTAAAAAGGCCGAACAAGACGGAAAAAAACAATTCCAAACCGTGGCGATTGTTAAAAACACAGTTCCGCACGAAGTCATCGGACGCTTTGGCACAAGTGAAGTCAAAATAATGCCCGCCAAAGAAGGTCATGGTATCATTGCGGGTGGGCCTGTGAAGGCGGTTTTGGAACTTGCGGGCTATAAAGATATCACCGCGAAATGCTATGGCTCGACAAATTCGACCAACGTAGTCAAAGCGGTAATCGACGGACTTTCAAAACTTCGCACATACGAACAGGTCCAATTATCACGTAAGGGTTGACAAGACCTCCCAACGTCTATAAACTGGAAAAATCATCGGTAATATCGGCATCGACCGTTATTATATAAAAAAAGGAGAAATACAACTATGGCAACAGAAAAAAAAGCCCCAGAAGGAATGCACATCGTAAAGGCTCATTCGGCAAAAAACCCCGACATGGACCATGATGGCAAGCCAGGCACAACAAAAACAAATCCGAAAGGCGTTGAAAAAGGCGCTTCGGTAACGCACGATGTCAAAGAACATTTGGCAAAGAACCCAGACCGCGACCACGACGGCAAGCCTGGTGTTTCAAAGCCCGCCGCAAAAGCAGCCCCTGCACCAAAGGTCGCAGCAAAACCTGCTGTTGCACCTAAAGCAGCACCTGCAAAACCTGCAACAAAAACTGAAGTAGCCAAGCCTGCTGTAAAGGCAACCCCCGCACCGAAAGCCACCGCAAAGCCCGCTCCCGCTAAAGCGCCAGCAAAAGCCGACGCCAAACCTGTCGCAAAGCCTGTTGCGAAAGCCACTCCTGTTGCTAAGGTCGCAGTTGTAAAACCCGCCGCAACACCTGCAAAAACTGCTGTTGCTGGCAAGCCAGCCACCGCGAAGCCTGTCGCAAAAACTGCAGCCCCTGCACCGAAAGCCACTGCAAAAACTGCCACGAAACCTGCACCTGCAAAGGCCACGAAAACCGACAAACCACGTCTTCCATACGTGTCACAAGGCCAAATGACTGTCACTCTTATCAAGTCCACAAATGGTTGCACCGTCCGCCAAATCCGCACTGTGCAAGCCCTTGGTCTTAAGAAAATCAACGACGCACATGTTCACCAAGACAACCCTGCTATCCGCGGTATGTGCGCTGTTGTTCCTCATCTTGTAAAGATTGAAAAGTAAACTATCCGAACTAATCAAGGAGATTAAAAATGCAATTACATGAATTAAGTCCGCACCCAAAAGCCAAACGTCCAGCCAAAAGGCTTGGTCGAGGCACGGGGTCGGGCCTTGGTAAAACATCTGGCAAGGGTCAAAAGGGACAATGGTCACGCAGTGGTGGCGGTGTCCCCGTCGGCTTTGAAGGCGGGCAAATGCGTCTTGCGCGTCGCCTGCCCAAACACGGCTTTACCAACAATTTCCGAAAGGAATACTCGTGCATCAACATCGAACAACTTAACGTTTTCAAAAAAGGCGAAGTTGTTACGGCCGAGTTGTTAAAAGAACGTGGAATCTTGTCAAAAATTGAACCATACGGATTAAAGGTCCTTGGCGACGGCGCATTAACTGTTGCCTTGACCGTCCGTGCCACTAAATTCACAAAAGGTGCCGAGACTGCCATTAAAAAAGCGGGTGGCAAAGCAGAGGTAATCTCTTGATTAAGACGATCAAAGAAGCATTTAAAATGAAAGATGTCCGCACAAAAATTTTGTGGACTATTTTTCTTTTGCTTGTTTATCGCGTTGGCTGTTTTATACCGATTCCAGGGATAAGTCCTGCGGCTTTTGCCAAATCTTGGCGTGAAAGTAATGCGGGCGGTTTCCTTGAAATTTTGAACTCTGTCGCTGGGGGGGCGCTTGCGAACGGTGCTATTTTGGCTCTTGGCGTCGGCCCCTATATTACGTCAAGTATCGTCATTCAACTTCTTACAATCGCGCTTCCTCCCCTTGAACGCCTTTCCAAACAAGGCGACGAAGGCCGAAGAAAACTTGCGGTCTATACAAGGTACGCCGCGTTGTTCATGTCACTTGCCCAAGCCGTCGCAATCGCGGTATCGTTCAACTTGGCAGGGGATTTAAACACCCGATTGTTCGGCGCGATGGTTCCTGGTATAGTGGTTATCCTTATCGTTATTTTGACACTTACCGCGGGCAGTATGTTTACGGTTTGGATAGGCGACAAGATAACCGAAAACGGTGTGTCAAATGGGATGAGCATGCTTATCTTCGTCGGTATCCTTTCGACAGGTGCGCTTGCATTTTTCGACAGCATCGTAGCGATATTCACCGACATCAACGCGATTGTTACACCAATTGTCTTCATTGTCACCCTTGCAACCATATTTTTCTTGATTGTTTTTATCGACCTTGGCGAACGTCGCATCCCTGTAAGTTACGCAAAACAAGTCAAAGGCAACAAAATGTATGGTGGCCAATCAAGTCACATCCCATTAAAAGTCAACTCGGTTGGCGTTATCCCCATTATCTTTGCGTTCTCATTGTTGAACTTCCCACAACTTATTTTCAGTTTCTTCCCAGACTCAAGCGCAATGGCTTGGTACTCGAAATGGCTTGGCGCGGGCGGAGATGGCCCTGGCAGGTACATCAACATGGTGCTGACCTCGTTACTTATTCTTGCGTTCAGTTATTTTTATGCTTCAATAAGTTTCAACCCCGAAGACGTATCGCGCAATTTGCAACAAAACGGTGGTTATATTTTGGGCTTCCGCCCTGGACCTCCGACTCGCGACTATTTACGCAAAGTCCACAACCGCATGACATTGTTCGGGGCAATCTTCTTGGCGTTTATGGCGCTTGTCCCGTCAATCATCTTTTCGACAGTTATGAACGGCAACAACGCTTTGACAAACGCGTTCACAAGCATCGGTATGCTTATAACGGTTTCTGTGGCGCTTGAATTTGACAAGCAGTTACAAGCCGCCATGATGATGAAGACATATAAGGGTTTCTTGAAATAAAATGAACATCATAATTGTGGGTGGACCTGGCGCTGGAAAGGGAAGCCTTGCAAAATTAATTGCCAAAGATTTCAAACTCGTGCATGTCTCAAGCGGGGACATCTTCCGCGAAATGGCATTGCAAAAGACGGAACTTGGCGACTATATCGGCGACCGAATTAACCAAGGCATGCTTTTGCCCGACGACTTGGTTGATTGGATAATGATGAAGCACATCAACAAAGCGCACCCAAAAAACGGCTTTATTTTGGACGGGTTCCCAAGGACCCGAACTCAATCTGAATCTTTGGTTCAATCCATGCACATTGATATGGTCATAAGCGTCAAAGCAACCGCCGAAACCGTAGTTACGCGTCTTTGCGGGCGTTATATGTGTGAAAAATGTGGGGTAATACATAACAAAATTTGGCACGACATCTCCAAATGCCGCGAATGCGGAAGCCCGCTTTACCAACGTGAAGACGACAAAGAAGAAGCCATTTTAAAACGTATCGCAGACTATAATAAACAGTTTGCACCGATTTTGAAATTCTTTCATGGCCTTAAAAAATGCCAAATGTTGGAGATACAATCGGACTTGTCCGATAATCCCGAGAATATCTATAAAAAGTTTTTGGAGCAATATGGCAAAGCACACTGAACTTCAATACAAATACGTGCGGACAAGTGGTAAAATCCTGCACGACACTTTTAAGGTACTTGAAAAACACTTGTTGCCAGGCGTGACCACAATGGAACTTGATAAAATTGCCGAAGATTACATTATGTCAAAAGGTGGCGAACCCGCATTCAAAGGACACCAAGGTTACAAGTACACTATTTGTGCCTCTGTGAACGAAGAAAGCATCCACGGCATGCCGTCAAAAAGTAAAAGCCTTAACACGGGCGACATTATAAGTTTGGATATCGGCGTCCGTTACCCTAAAGGCGACCGCCTTTCGATGTGCACCGATGCGGCGCGAACTATGCCTGTCGGCGAAATAAGCAAGGAAGCCACTGACCTTATAAACATTACCCGACAAAGTTTTGATGTCGGGGTAAAAGGCCTTAAGGCAGGTGACAAGGTAAAAACCATAGGCCAAAGAATCGAAAAATTTGTTAATGGCCGATACGGCATCATTGATAACTACTTTGGCCATGGTATAGGCCAAACCATACACGAGGGCGTTCTTATCCCGAACTTTGATGTCGATAAAAAGAATCTTTCGGCGCGTGTGGTTGAATTGACCAACATGAGTGTCCAAGAGGGCGACATAATTTGTATCGAACCTATGCTTAACTGTGGTACCAAAGATGTCCGTGTTGCAAAAGACGGTTGGACGGTTATAACGGCGGACGGCAAACTTGCGGCTCACCACGAAAATACCCTAATAATAACAAAAAGTGGTGTTGAAATTATCACGTAAAAAGTGCTTGACAGACAAAAAAAAAAAATGCAAGATATTAAACAGTAAAAAGGAGTTCAAATGAAAACAAAAAGAAAAAGTTTAAAAGACATGGGGCCGTCGGAAAAATCATTGTACTACAGGAAAAACGCTTCAGGTTTTTCTATCGGTGTTGGAGTAATAACATTAATTGCGGCGCCACTTTTGCCACTTATTCTTGGGGTTCCATACAAGGATGCGTTTATTGATATTGCAATATCATGTGCCCTTGGCGTGGCATTCCTTATTTTGGGCATTCTTTTTTTGAAAAAAGATTCCGAATTGTTGGCGAAAATTATGATTGGGTTTTTTGCTTTATATGTAGTTGAAAAAGTCTATCAAATTATTGTATCATACAACATGTCTGTTATAATTTGGCTTGTATTCGCTATTATGCAGATTACTTACCTTGTCCAATACTTACGCATAAGAAAAATTGTAAAAGAGTCGGAACCTGTCAAGACCGAAACTATTAACTAAAACTGGTTTTATTATTCATAAATAGATTAATATGGGTATCCATATAAATAAATTATCGATTATTTGTCAATAATCACTTGAATGAAAAAAGTGGCTCTTTCTATTGATTCGGTCAGAAGCAAGGTAAAAGAACTTATAGGCAAAAATATAAACATGCAAGTTTGTCGCGGGCGCAAGCAGGTCAAGCGGTACAAAGGGGTTGTCGAGCGGACTTTCCCAAGCGTCTTTGTTGTGCGCTTGACCGAGGGCGATACCCCAGTGCTTTCATTGTCTTATTCTTATAATGATATTGTGTGTGGGGAAGTAATAATAAACGAAGCCTAGACATATTTATGTTGTACGGAGGTTTCAAAAATGGAAACAGTACACGGCAAATACGAACAAAAGAGTCTTGTCACCGTCGCGAACACGCAAACTCGCGTTCCTGTGAAGATGGAACTTGCAAATCCGGCCAAAAAAATCTTGACCACAACTGCAAAGTGCTTTGTAACCGGAGTCGAGCGCAAAGACGCCGACATACGCGTCAATGGCAAAACGGTCACGCAGGTGATTTTTATCGACGAGTTTGGAGCCTATAACAGCGAAGAACGCGCCGACGAATTCTCGGAAAGATTCACACCTAAAAATGCCGAAACGATTCAAATCGTATCTCCGATGGCGGTAATCATACAAACCGTCGCACCAAAGTTGCAAAAAGGCGAAACCGACCTTATTGCTGGGCTTTCAACCGAACACGTAATCAATATCGCGCTTACAGGCCTTAAGGGTAACGAAATCTCTTATGTTCGGGAACTTTCTGGCGACGTTGAATCCGTCGGGACACAAACTTCGGTTGCCTCTTGGGGTGCCACTTTTTTTGAAAAGTTCGATATAGGTGAAACTTTAACCCTTGATTCAAACGTCGAAGGCATACTTTGCACCGACCTTTCCGTACATATCCGCGACATAAATGTGGCCAACGAACGCTTTACAATCAAAGGCGTAGCAAGTGTAAATGCCTCGGTCGTGCGTAATGTCGAGGGCGCCCAAAGCGTGGCAACCGCACAATACGATTTTGATTTTGCAAAATCATTCAATAAAAAAGACGTCACAGACCGCGACATCATTTGTGGTAATGTCCTTGTGTCCAACGTCGGAATCAAGGTCGAAAGCCTTGCACACCCATCGCTTACCGTCGAGGCTGAACTTATTTTCACAGGTCATTCTATTGTTCGCCACGAAATTAACATGATAAAAGACGCATTCAGTTGCGATAACAACCTTGACTTTACCCATACCACCGTGAACGATGTAGCCATAACAGGCTCGCAACAAAACATCGTCGCCGATGTAGAAGGCAATGTATCAATGCCCGAAGGCTCGCCTTTTATCGGCAAAGTATTGCTTGCAAGCATGCCGATTATCGGTAGCATCAATGTCAAACCCACCGACGATAAGACTATTGTCGAGGGCGTATTGACCACCAACATTATTTACGAGTGCGAGGAGCATCATGTTTATTCCCACGTTGCTGAAGTACCTTTTGCCGTGACTTGCAAGATTGACAACTGTACAGCCAAGCACAACATCAACGTCGCTTTGACCCCTCTTTCATGCAATGTCAAGGCTAGGCGAGGTAAAGAACTTCTTGTTGACGCACGCCTTGGTGCCAATGTGGTAGCAAGTTCTAACAACAGCGTCAAAGTCGCATCCAATGTTCAAATTGGCAAAGCAAGACCCGCCGAAGACCACGCAATCACGATTCACATCGCTGATGCCAAAGAAACCCTTTGGGACATCGCAAAACGTGCAAGCATTCCAACCGCAGAAGTTATCCGCCAAAACCCAAGCGTAGCAAATGGCATAAACGAGGGAGACCGCATCGTAATGTACCGCCGTGCGCGAGCCATATCTCAATGATTGATTCCGAACATATTTGGCTATAATCTACATGTGAAATTTATCCTTACTGGCATTACAATCCTTGCAACTGTCGCAATCTTTGCGCTTGCAGGCGTGGGCTTTGACACAATGAAAAAAAGCCAACAAGAGTTCTTGCGCCTCCATGTGCGCGCCAACAGCAACAGTCAGGCTGACCAAGCCGCCAAACAACTTATCCGTCAAAGCGTCGTTAACGAATTGACTCCGATTCTTTACGACGTAAAAGATAAACAAGAGGCCATGTACCGATTACGCGACAACCTTGGTCGTATTCAAACCGTAGCCGACAGCGTGCTTCAAAAAAGCGGCTTTACGTATACCGCACACGTAGGCATCAAAAGCGAATTCTTTCCGACGCGTTCGTATACAACCGCCGACGCAAACTTAACTTTGCCCGAAGGCCTGTACGATGCGTTAATACTGGAACTTGGCGAAGGGGCGGGGGATAACTGGTGGTGCGTGGTCTATCCGCCCTTGTGCTTCTTGGAAAACAACATCGGAGGCAAAGACGGCATCCATTATCGTTCTAAAATACTTGAATGGCTTAAATAGGCAAATAGTTCTTGACTTTTTCATATATTTATGTTAAGATGTAAAATTAATGTTTAAAACAGTGAAATTGGAGACCAAATAATATGAATACAGTCGAAATTCTTCTTGCTGTGGGCGGCATACTGATTCTAGTATTTATCGTAGCGGCCATCCTCTATTATTTACAAAATAATGTGCGTGTGAAAAACGCAAAGCCCGAAGTTGACGAGTTTCAACGTCGCAATGATTCGCGCGACATAAAGGTCTTGGATGTCTCGGCCGAGACCGCCAAATACAACGCCCACCAACCGCCAAAAGACGAAATCGCCGCCCTTGAAGCAATACAGATTGAAGACAAAAGGACCGCCAAAGAAGCCCACAAGGCCGAAAAGAAAGCCGAGAAAGAGGCTCATCGCCAAGAGAAAGAAGCCTACAAGGCCGAAAAGGAAGCCAAGGAGGCAGAAAAAGAGGCCGAACGCGAAGCCGCGAAGGAGGCTGCTCGTGCCGAAAAAGAAGCAATAAGGTTGGCCGATGAAGCCGCGCGAGAAGAGGCAAAGGCCACCGAGTCTTCGGACTTGTTGGACTTGTTTTCCGACAAAATCAACGACAGAGCCGATGAATCCAAAAACGGCGACTTTTCTTTTGAATCCTTTATGGAAAGAAAAGAAGATATACGCAACGAAGTAAGCCGTCGCGACGAAAAGCGTGCAGAAAAAGAACGCGAAAAACATGAGCGCGAAGCACAACGTGAAGCCGAACGATTGGCGCGTGAGCAGGAACGTGAATCCCGTCGCAAAGAGCGCGAAACTCCGTCGGTATTCATGGATAATGAAACCCCTGGCGATAACCTTTTCGCGTCTTTCGGCTTTGGCCAAGAACCCACCGCCGCTGCGGCTGTAAAAAAGGACCCTGACATGTTCGGCTCTTTCTTTAAAGATGAAGTAGAGAAAGAAGAATTTACCGAAAATGCAGAGCGCGGTGCGACTATTGAAGACCTGCAACGCCAAAAAGAACAATATGAAAAAGAATTGAGTGACCAGTACAATAAAAACCACCTTGACGCAACCGCAATGCAAGAAACCCTTGCCCAACGCGAGGCTGCCGAGCGCAAACTTAAAGATGAATACGACGCATACAAGGCTTCAATCGAGGGTGAAAAGGAAGAACTTGAACGCAAAAACCGTGAACTTTTCGAAAAGTTGCGCGAAGCCGAAATGAAGGCTCATACAGCGCAACTCGCTGCCGCAGCAAACACGGCCGCAAATACATCCACGAACACCTCTGCAAGTACGCTTGATATGGAAGCCGAACGCGCCCGCATCGCGGCACAACTTCGTCAGGAATACGACCAAAACGAAAAGTTGCTGTCCGATAAATACATGCAATTGCGCTCCGAATTGCAACGCGAAACGGCGGCCTTGGCTGAAAAGAGCGATGCCGTAAGGCGTGAAATGGAAGAGGTCCAACGTCAAAAAGAACTTGCAACCCAACAGTCGAATGACCAAACCACGGATTTCGAGTTGGAAAAAGAACTTCTTGAAAAGCGTTTCAATGACGAGAAAGACCGTCTTGAACGTGAAAAGGCTCGCCTCGAGGAAGAAAATGCCCGCCTTGAAGAGGAACAACAGGCCGAACGTGCGCGCTTACAAACCGAAAATTCTCGTTTGAAAAACGAACTTATGTCGGCACCCGACCAGGTCAAAACTATCGTTGAAACTGTTGTTGATACGGCGGAAATGGATCGCATGAAAGCCAAACTTCAACGCGAATACGAAGAAAACGAACGTGCTTTGCGCGAAAAATACGAGACAATGCAAGACCAACTTCGCCAAAACGAGCATGCAATGGAATTGCACCGTCGCGAACTTGAGAAAAAAGAAGAAATGATTACAATCGAATCACAGCGCCTTGTCCAAGAAACCACCGAATTCAACGCAATGATGACCGAACGTAGTTACACGGCGGAAGAGCGTAACCGCTTCCTCGAGGATTACTATTCTAGGACCGAGGAATTGCGCAACCGTCTTAAGTCCAACGAAAAGGCAATTCGCCAAAACAACCGCGAATTTGTACCACTTCGTCGCATAAAAGACACACTTGAACGCGATATGAAATTGCTCCGCAAACGTGAAGCCATGGTTGCGAAACAACAAGTTCTTGTGTACGGTGTCAACAATATTTCTACACTTGACCCCGAACGCGTCAAAAAACTTGAGCAAGACGTCCAACAACTTACAGGTCTTCAACAATCTGTCGCAAACTGCGAAGATATTTTGGCTAAAAACAAAGACCGTTATCCGACACTTGCTAACCTTGACCGCGTCCTTAAGGAACAAAACAAGCAACTTGTCAAAGACCTTGACGAAGTGCAAAAGGCTATAGAGTTCTTTGAAAATTATGTCCCTGGCAATAAAAAATAAGTTTATTTCGTTTTCAATTTTGCGCATAGGTATGTGTGTTTTATTGTGCATATTCGTAGTCTTTTTGGCGGTCATGGGGCAAACATTGTTTTATTTTTACTTTGGCTCGGGCAATCATTTTGTTTATTATAAAAACAACTTGGCGGTTCACTTCGTCGATGTCGGCCACGGGGATTGCATCATTGCGCAACTGCCCGACGGCAAGGTCGCGGTAATCGACGGTGGTTCGGACTATTACTGGAATCGTGTCAACAATTATATAAGAACCCGCATCCGCCCCAAACATAAACGCATAGATTACGTAATAAATACACACGCGCACAGCGACCACCTTGACGGGCTTAATCATATCAAGGCTACGTACACTGTGGGCACATTTATTAATGGTGAAAATTGTGATTCATTCGCAAGCATCACGGAATACTTTTACCGCATTCAAGTTTTCAAAGGCAGTTCAAACAGCAGTGATAAGAACGAGGCCTCACTTATCGTTACAATCGAATATGCCTCCCAAGTCTTTGTAATCACGGGAGACGCTGGATATATGGCTGAATTGGATTTTATTACAAGCCCGTCCGCTTCCGCAATTTTCGGCGACGGCAGGGCAGACATGCTTACAACGTATCTTAAAGTTGGGCATCACGGCTCGCAAACAAGCACAAGTACGTTTCTCCTTGATTTTATAAAGCCCAAAGTGGCCATAGTGTCGGTTGGCACACTGTATAACTTGCCAAGCAGTATCACAATGGGGATTCTTGACGCATACGACGTCGAAACATATTTGACCCGCGATTCAAGCCACATTGTTGTGCGTTGCGACGGCAATGATATAAAAATGTTCTTCGCCTTCGATAATCCACCCGACTTAACTGCCATATGGGGCGTGGTATTCGTCGCGGTCATTGTTTTGTGCTTCATAGACCTTAAAAAAACACAACATATAGTGGTATAAAATCGTTGACATACTACAGATTGTAATGTATATACTTTAATATGATTAAAAAAGTGCTTAAGAGGGACGGCAGTACAGAAGATTACAGCCGAGCAAAAATTGCAGACGCAATTTTCAAAGCCGCAGTTGCATGCGGCGGAACAGAGAGGTCAAGGTCGGAAAAAGTAGCGACCGCCGTGGAAAAGGAACTTTTTGAAAAGTTCAAAGACAAGCGACCGAACATCGAAGACATCCAAGATTTGGTTGAAAAACACCTTATCAAGGCGGGTCACGACCAAGTCGCAAAGGCCTATATTTTGTATCGTGAGAAACGAACCTCGGCCCGTGAAGAAAACGCCCTTGCAGGCGCAACGATTAATATGTTCCATACATATTTGGACGGCGATGACTCGGCGGTGCGCAGTACAGCCAATGGCAACATGAGCGTCATGGGGCTTAATAACTATGTCCGTGAAGAATTCACCAAAAAGTACTGGCTTAACGAAGTTTATGCCCGCGAAATTGCGGACGCACATCGCACTGGAGAAATTTATATCCACGATTTGGGCTTTTTCGGCTCGTATTGTGTGGGCTGGGACGTGAAAATGATTTTGTTGCACGGCTTTACTGGGGTTCCAAATAAAGTTTGTTCTTCGCCTCCGAAAAACTTTCGAAGCGCCCTTGGCCAAATCGTCAACGCAACCTTTACATTGCAAGGCGAGTCCGCTGGGGCACAGGCATGGTCAAGTTTTGATACATATCTTGCGCCATTCATTGCTTATGACAAGTTGACTTACAAGGACGTAAAGGACAGTTTGCAATCCTTTGTTTTCAACATGAACATATCGACCCGTGTCGGCTTCCAATGTCCGTTTTCAAACATTACATTGGATGTAAGATGCCCAAAGACTTTGGAAGAAGAATGCGTCATAGTCGGTGGCCAGCCCATGGACAAAACATATGGCGAATTCCAAAGCGAAATGGACATGTTTAATCGTGCTTTTTGCGAAGTCATGTCAAACGGCGACGCGTCTGGCAGAGTCTTTTCGTTCCCAATCCCGGCCATAAATATAACACGTGACACAGATTGGAACAGCGACGTCATGAACGCCGTCATGGATATGTCATGCAAATACGGAATCCCGAACTTTGTAAACTATGTAAACAGTGACTTAAGCCCCGAAGATGCCGTCTCGATGTGTTGCCGACTTCGCCTTGACACTCGCGAACTTCGCAAGCGTGGTGGCGGTTTATTTGGCTCGAACCCTATGACAGGCAGTATCGGCGTCGTCACAATTAACCTCCCACGCCTTGGGTACAAATGCGACAATGACAAGGAATTTTTTGACAATCTTGGCCGTCTTGCCGACATATCAAAAACAAGTCTTGAAATCAAACGCAAATTCGTCGAACAGCAAACCGAAAAAGGCCTTTATCCGTACAGTCGTTTTTATTTGCAAGGCATCAAAGAAACAAGCGGGGGATATTGGGCAAATCACTTCAGCACTATTGGTATCGTTGGCATGCACGAATGTTGTTTGAATTATCTTGATAAAGGCATTGATTCGGCCGAGGGGCGTGAATTCGCCTTGCGTGTGATGCACTTCTTGCGCGAAAAGATGCAAGGCTATCAAGCCGAAACAGGCAATATATACAATCTTGAAGCCACGCCTGCTGAAAACGTCGCCCCGAAACTTGCTCGCGTTGACAAGAAACGCTATCCTGATATCGTAACATCGGGCAGTGGGGACGCGGTCTATTATACTAACAGCACCCAGTTGCCTGTTCAATTCACTGACGACATTTTCAAAGTAATCAAGCATCAAGAAGGATTGCAAACACTTTACACAGGTGGCACTTCGATGCACATTTTCTTGGGTGAACGCCTTGATGACCGTGAAACTGCAAAGAACCTTATCAAAAAAATCTTTAACAATTCGCGCATCCCTTTTGTAAGCATTACGCCGACATTCTCGATTTGTTCACATCATGGATATATAGCGGGCGAGAAATGGAAGTGCCCAACATGCAAAAAGGACACCGAAGTTTGGTCGCGCGTTGTTGGATTCTTGCGCCCTATCGGGGATTGGAATGCAGGCAAGCGTCAGGAATACAAAGAACGCATTAAATACAAATGCCCAACCGAAGGAAAACCCGCCAAGAAAGGTGCATAAATGCACATCAATGTCGCAGGCACGGTCAAAAACAGTTTCGTAGATTGGCCAGGCAAGATTGCCTTTGTGGTGTTCCTCGCCGGTTGCAATTTTAATTGTCCGCACTGTCATAACCACAATATATTGAGTAGTATGTCTAATAGACTACCATGGGGTAGTGTCTTGACCGACATAAAAGAACAAATCGGCTTTATCGACGGCGTCGTGATAAGTGGTGGCGAGCCGACACAGCACCCTCACCTGGACCAAATTATACGCGACATAAGGGCGCTTGGGTTGCCTGTGAAACTTGATACAAATGGTTCCGACTTTGATACATTAAGGCGTCTTGTCGAGGACGGGTTGGTCAGTTTCGTGGCAATGGATATCAAGGCTCCGCTTGCGCGTTACGGCGAACTTGGCTTTTTCAAAGGAAGCATCGACGATGTCGAACGAAGCATCGAATTTTTAAAACAAGCAAAAGTTGACTTCATGTTCCGTACGACGCCCATTCCCGAGTTGACCGAACAGGACTTTATGGGCATCAAAAAACTTGTCGGCGACGCGACTTGGGTAAAAAATAATTTTGTTCCGCAAAAACCATAAATAAAATCATTTTGAAATCCAAACTTTTTGTGTTACCCTTAAATATTATGGGAGCGAATACGTGACGGAAAAATACGATAGTAGTAAAATCCAGGTCCTTGAAGGCCTTAACGCCGTGCGTATGCGCCCTGGTATGTATATCGGTGGCACGGGCGTCAAAGGTATGCACCACTTGCTTTGGGAAATTGTCGACAACAGTATCGATGAAATCGCAAACAGCCACGGAGACGAAATCGTCGTTACGGTGTATGAAGACAATTCAATAAGTGTCATGGACAACGGCCGAGGTGTCCCCGTCGATATCCATCCGCAACTTAAGGTAAGCGGTGTAGAGGTTGTTTTTACCCAACTTCATGCAGGTGGCAAGTTCGGAAATGACAATTATAATTTTTCGGGTGGACTTCATGGTGTGGGCGCATCGGTCACAAATGCCTTGTCCGAATGGTGTGAAGTCACCGTTTACAAAGGTAGCAAGGCATACTTTATGCGCTTCAGCCCTCAAACCGACGAAAACGGCAAGATTAAGTACGGCGCGGCGGAAGAGCCATTAAAACAAATCCCAAAACCAAAAGACGCCCCAAACACGGGTACTTTTGTTAAATTTTTCCCTGACCGAGAGATGTTCAAAGGCTGTGAATTTTCAAATGAAATCATCGCAAAGCGGTTAAAAGAACTTGCCTTTTTGAACAAAGGCAAGGAAATCGAATTCATTGATGTGCGCCAAGACCCAGAAGGTGAACTTTACAGGCGCGAATACAAGT
Source organism: Christensenellaceae bacterium (assembly GCA_031256235.1). Lineage (GTDB taxonomy): Bacteria > Bacillota > Clostridia > Christensenellales > UBA1242 > WQSK01. The sequence goes on from JAIRQZ010000030.1 coordinate 26,458, forward strand.
ACGACGGCGGTTTGGCCGACTTTGTGTCGTATTTGAATGAAAATAAAACTCCGTTGTATACAACTCCGTTTTTAATCGAAGGTAAGGCGGGACCGGAAAATCGCCAAACACTTGTATCTTTTGCAATTCAACACACTGACAGTTACGCCGAATCCGTCTTCAGTTACGTTAATAATATCCCGACGTCGGAAGGCGGTACTCATGAAACGGGTTTTAAAATGGCAATCACGCGCGCCTTTAACCAAATCGCGAAAACCCACGGATTGTTAAAAGAAAAAGAGGCCACCTTGATGGGCGAAGATTACCGCGAGGGTATGACTGCGGTGCTTGCAATCAAGATGCGCGACGTCCAATTCGAAGGCCAAACCAAGACGAAACTTGGCAACCCCGAAGCCAAAACCGACGTCGAAAGTTTTGTTTATAACGAATTAATTAACTATTTTAACATCGACAAGGACAAGCAAAAGTACACCTTGTTTGAGCAAATCATGACCAAGGCCAAGGGGGCAGCGCGCGTACGTGATGCAGCCCGCCGTGCAAAAGACATCGCCCGCCAAAAAAACAGCATTGACGGCGGAATCTTAATCGGGAAACTTTCAAGTTGCACAGGTCGCAAGCCAGAACTTAATGAATTATTCATCGTCGAGGGCGATTCCGCGGGTGGCACGGCAAAACAGGCCCGTGACCGCGCTATACAAGCAATCTTGCCTTTGCGTGGAAAACCGCTTAACGCGGAAAAAAAGAGATTAGACCAGGTTCTTGATAACGAAGAAATCCGAACCATTATAAGCGCCCTTGGAACAAGTATCGGCGAAGACTTCTGCCTTGACGACCTCAAGTACCACAAAGTTGTTATCTTGGCCGATGCCGACCAAGACGGCGCCCATATTCGTGCGATTTTATTGACGTTTTTCTTCCGATACATGAAGGAACTTATCACCGAGGGGCACATTTATATCGGTATGCCACCGCTTTATCGTGTTTCAAGCAAAAACTTTATGGCCTACGCCTATGATGATGCGGAACTTAAAATTATTACCGCAAAAAACCGAGGTCTTATCCAACGCTACAAAGGTCTTGGTGAAATGAACGCGGACCAACTTTGGGACACAACCATGAATCCAAAAACTCGCAAACTTTGCCAAGTCACAATCGACGACGCCACCAATGCCGAGATGCTTATATCGACCCTTATGGGCGATAACATCGAGGCCCGCAAAGATTACATAAGCCGTCACGCGAATTTTAACAAGGCGGAAAACTTGGCCGCGAAGACTGTTAAAGCCAAAGTCTCTCGCAACACAGAGGAGGCATCATGAAAGACGAATTTGACGACCTCCTAGATCCGAACAGCGAAGTCTTTTTGCCCGAGAACCCTGACACGGACCCTCAACCCGAAACCGAGCCTGTGGAAGTCGAGGCCGAAACAAGCGCCGAAGCCACCGAAGAGGAAAAGCCCGAGCCAATGCCCGAACCTGTCGCGGAAGAAGAACCGCCTGTTGCCGAGGAGGAGCCAATCGAAGAAGAGCCAGTCGTGGAGGGGGCAGTCATTGCAAACACTGAATCTGAATCCGAGTCAGAGCCCGAAGCAGTTGTCGAAGAAGAACCAGTCGAGCCCGAGCCGACTCCCGAATCCGAAGAAGAACCCGAGGCTGAAGTCGCCGAACCTGTTGTGGAAGAGCACATAGGCTATTCTGTTCGCGACGATGACGAAGAAGAGGAGTCCGCCGAGGCTGAAGAACCCGCAATTGAAGAGCAACCACTCGCTACAGCGGAAGAAACCGTCGAACCCGAACCAACCCCAGGGCCCGAAGAAGTTGTCGAGTCCGAAGTTGTAGCCGAGACAACTGAACCCGAACCCGAACCCGAACCAACCCCCGAGCCCGAACAGCAGCCTGCTGAACCTGTCGCGGTCGAAGAACCCCAAGAAGAACAAGTCACCGAACACGTAATCGAGGAAGTCAAAGAAAAAGTCAAAACCGAACACCCGAAACCCAGTCCGAAGCGACACGATACGGAAGCCGAGCAGGAAAACGCGCCGACCAGTGGCGCTAGCGGTGACGGCACTGTAATATTTAAAAACATCGATGCTGTAATGCATGACAGTATGATTCCATACAGCGAATTCGTAATTATGGACCGTGCGTTACCGCGTGTCGAAGACGGTTTAAAACCTGTCCAACGCCGTATTTTATATGCTATGAACGATATGGGTTTGACGCCCGACAAGCCTTTCCGTAAATCTGCGGGTATAGTGGGCGAGTGCCTTGGTAAATACCACCCGCACGGCGACACAAGCGTCTATGACGCAATGGTTCGATTGGCCCAGCCTTTCAACATGAACATGCCACTTGTCATTGGGCAAGGTAACTTTGGTTCGGACGACGGCGACCCACCTGCTGCTATGCGTTATACCGAGGCCAAACTTTCGGCGCTTGCGTTGGAATTATTGCGTGATATCGATAAAGAAACTGTGCCGTTCTCGCTGACTTTTGATGACCGTAACACCGAGCCCGACATCCTGCCTGGCCGATATCCCAACCTTTTGACTAACGGCGCCACGGGTATTGCGGTCGGGCTTGCAACCAACATCCCGCCACACAATTTGGCCGAAGTCATCGACGCCCACGTGGCCTATATTGATAATCCAAAAATCACCCTTGCCCAGGTTATGAAAATTATAAAAGGCCCCGACTTTCCGACTGGCGGTTTTGTTATTTGTGGGGAAGACCTTTTGCGCGCCTACAAAGACGGCAAAGGTAAAGTTATCATGCGCGCCAAGGTGAATATCGAGGTTGAAAATGACCGTCGCAGCATTGTTATTACGGAACTGCCCTATCAAGTCAACAAAGTAACACTGCAAAAAAACATCGCCGATTTGCGTGAAACCAAAAAAGGCGCCTTTATGGGTATAAGTGAAATCCGCGACGAATCCGATAGGAATGGCATGCGCGTAGTCATCAAGGTCAAGCGCGAATTTGACGCCAAAGAAATTTGCGAAATGCTCTTTAAATCGACAAACTTGCAATGCAACTACAATATCAACATGGTTGCAATCGCCAACGGCAAGCCCAAACTTATGGGACTTATGGAGTTTATCAAGTACTATGTCGAGTACCAGCGCGAAATCGTTTACAAACGCAGTGTCTTCGATTTGGAAAACGCCCGCGAACGCGCGCATATCTTGGAAGGCCTCTTAATCGCAATTCGCAACATCGACGAAGTCGTGCGTATCATCAAAACATCCAAAAATACGGGTGAAGCGCGCGACCGCTTGATGTCGAAATTCAAACTTTCTGAACGCCAGGCTCAAGCCATCCTTGATTTGCGTCTTGCTCGCTTGACGTCGCTTGAAGTTTACAAAATTGAAGAAGAATTAAAGGAATTAAAAGAACTTATTGCGTATCTTGAAAAACTTATCGCAAGCAAGCCTATGCAATTTGGTGTTGTCAAAACGGAACTTTTGGAAATCCGCAAAAAGTACAAGGTCGAACGCCGAAGCAGGATACTGACCGACCTTGACGATGCCGCTGTGACCGCCGACGATGACCCAAAACCTGTCGACGAGGCCGTTGTGGCCTTGACCGCGGGCGGTGCAATAAAACGCATGGCCGCAAAACATTTCAACATGTCCAAAACTGAATTCTCGGCTGGCCTTGGCATAGGTGATGTGAACCAAGTCGTGGTTCAAACCCAAACCGACAAACAGTTATTCATTTTTACCAATTTGGGCAACTGCTATAAAATCGATGTGGGGGATATCCCCGAATGCAAACTTCGCGACCGCGGAATCTCGATAAAGGACCTTTTTGGGCAAGTGGCATCTGCAACTTCGCTTCTTGAAAAAGCCGTTGCCGCATACGCCGTAACTCCGCAAACAGACGAAATCCCAAGTAATGCACCAAAACAACTTGTTTGGTTGACTGACCTTGGCATGATAAAGCGCTCGACATGGGCCGATGCTTGTTCTGTGCAAAAGAGCACTTTCCAATGCTATAAACTCCGCGAAGACAAACCCGATTCGGTCGTTAACGTAAGCGAACTTAACGACGGCAATACAATTTTGTTTATATCAAGCGGTGGCTATATACTTAACGCGATGACCGGCGACATCCCTGTACAGGGCCGTATCGCAAGCGGTGTCAAAGGTATCGCAATGGGCGACGAAGAAACCGCCGTGTGCAGTTGCCTTGCCAAATCAAGCGGGTTTATTGTTTCGTGTACAAGCAAAGGCAATCTCAAGCGTATGGAAAGCAAAAAAATCGACAAAATGGTCCGTTATCGCAAGGGTCTCCAACTTGGTGGAGGGGGCGAGCGCGTAGTATTCGGTACTTGGGTCAAGGGCGATGAGGACCTTGTAATGCGCGACGATAAGGGTAATGTCTACAGTATCCCTGTCGGTGATATCCCTATCTCGGATAGGACGGGCAAGTGGCGCACAATTTCTAAACTTAAAATTCCCGCCAAAACGACAATCGCGGAAGCATTTGTACATCAAAGGAAAGGTAATTGACCTATCTCGGTGTTGACTATGGCCTTGCACGCATAGGCCTTGCCATAAGCGAAAGTGGGGTATTGTCCAAACCCATATGTATAATCCAAAACAAGGGCGATAAAAAGAACATCGTTGCAATAAAAGAGGTTATAACTAAATATTGTGGTAGTATGTCAGACATACCACTGTGTATTGTGGTCGGTCTACCCCTGTATAAGGATGGAAATGAAAGCGAAATGTCGTGCGAAGCCCGAAAATTTGGTGAACTTTTGGCGCGTGACCTTGTATCAATGGTGGAATACCAAAACGAATACCTTTCAAGTTCGACTGCAACAGATATTATGCGCGGTAAAAAAGGTGACAAATCGATTGACGCCGTTGCCGCCGCCGTGATATTACAAAACTATCTTGACAACAATGGAGGAAAACAATGAGTCACAAATTTGTAATCACTGACGCTTGTATCAACTGTGGGGCTTGCGTCGATACTTGTCCTGTAGGCGCAATCGAGCCTAAAGGCACACAGCATGCAATCGACAGCAAATGCATCCAATGCGGAAGTTGCCTTGGTGTCTGTCCTGTTGATGCAATTCACGGCGTTTGCGATTGTGCAGGCTGTGGGGAGGGAACATGCCCAAACAGAAAGAAGTAAAAGAAATAAAGGCCAAGAAAAGCCAGCCCGACGCAAAGAAAACCGCGGACACAACACTTCTGGAACGCCTTTTTGACGATGATAATGATGACAACATTATCTTGTTTGATGCCGACGGCAACGAAGTCGAGCTTGAACAGGTCGCCGTTGTAACCGACGAAGACGAAATTTATGCCGTGTTGCATGTTGTTGGCGACCCCGACGAAGAGGTTCTTGTCTTCCGAATTAACCCCGAAGACGAAGAATCCGTCACAATGGTCGAAGACGAAAAACTTGGCAACAAAATATTAAAATTTGTAATGGAACAAAGTTAAAGGTCAACGCCGAACGAACTTTTTTCTTTAATCGCGCCTCGTGCAATGGCAACAGCACGAAGATGCTTGTCAATCTTTTTGCCTACCGAAATAATGTCTTCCAAACTACTGCACTTGTCACAAAATTCCTCAACAATATCATGCAGTTGGCTTCGCGAGTCCTCTACGATATCCGCTGAACAACTTTTCTTTAAATCGTTTTTTCTAAACTTCACATACTTCATATCATTCATTACTGCGATAATACCAAATCACTCTGCTTTTGTCAAGTAAAAACACCGTCGACATTTTTTGATAAAAAAAGCCGTTGCAATTCGGGCCCAAATCTGGTATCATAACCCCGATGATTAATACAAATGATAATGATTTCGGAGATTTAAGCGTAGCCACTGGCATGGGCCCAAACAAAACAAAGGATCTTGAAACGGCAGTAAAATTTAACCGGTTGTTTAATGAAGAATTAAAAAAAGAGTTTGGTGAAGAATTCGGTTCTGAATTAATCGCAATCATGACTCCAAGTGATGAGTCAACACATGCTGATATTGATGCTGCCTTGGCCGAAGGCGCAACCCCAGAAACATTGATTAAAGATTTTGAAGATTTACGCGGAGTTGTTAATGCTGAACTAGCAAGTGTACCTGATAGTTATAACAAAAAGAAACTTGCGTATATCGAGATTGACAAAGCAATTAACTATGTAAAAAGTAAAATGGGAGTCATAAATGAGCAATGAGGCTCCAAAACCTACTGCAAGGCAGGGATGTTTAAATAATCTTGCCAACAAAGTCGTCGGTACGACAGGGAATCAAATTGACAATACGAATAATAGGTTCGCAAGGGAATTGGCGGCTCTCGAATGTGCAAAGAAAGACGAGAAGTTTGATTCCCAAGTGGCCCACGCGTTAGAAAGGATTATAAATACGATGTCACTAGATAAACCAGAACAAATCAAAGAGTATTTGACTCCTAGGATAGAAAGCATTAAGAATGCTGATTTGAAAGAACTGCTAACTGACGCATTTAAATCTAAACTTAGTGATTTAGGTTTGCAAAAAGAAGAACCCGCGAAATTCGCTTGACAAACACGTGAATAGCAGGCATACTAAAGCAAAGGGGCGTCCGCAAAGGGGCGTTTTTTTTATTTTTAAAACAGCGTCGCCTTATAAAGGAGAAAAATAAATGGAAGTATTGATACTTAAATGCCCAGGTTGCGGAGCAAGTTTGTCCGAATACCAAAAAGAATGCAAGTATTGCGGTTCGCCAATAGTGATGAATAGAATAGAGGCTGCGGCTCGCGAAGCGGTTGAAAATGGTGACATAGACGAAGATGATAACATTTCTAAAATTCTTGACATGGATAACTCCGAACCTATTGTGTTGTATGCCGAAGACGGCACTGCACTTGAGTTCAACCAAGTCGCGTTGGTTCCGCTTCATGACAATTTGTACACTTTATTGTGTCCGACAACAACAATCGGAGGCATAGCAGGACCTGACAATGCAATAACTTTCCGTATTGATTACGATGAAGATGAATGCGCATTTTCTTTGAATGTTGAAACAAAGCAAAAAATCATTGACGAGGTTATGGATGTATACAACAATCTGTTTGACGAAGCGAATGGCGCGAATGGTTCAACTGGCGCGCCCGATAACCGTGATGAAATTACCAAACTGCTTGATCCAAACTATAAAGGTAACTTTACGTTGTATACCGACGCCAAGGAATACGTATTTGAAAAAGACAAAAAGCACTTTGGTGAACGTACTGGAACACGTAAGGCCGTTCTTCAAATGAAAGGGGCAACTTATGTGGTTATGAAGTTGACCAAATATGATTATGATATCCCGTTTTTGGTGGAACAAAAAGGCAAACAGTGGCGCTTAAGCGTGCCAAATGCAAAAGAGTGCGCAAAGGTTCTTGACCTTTATCGCCAAATGTAGGCGACACAATTTTCCCGTTTTTGCTTGCATTTTCAAAACCGCCTTGCTATATTGATTGTACGAAATTCACTCGTAGCGTTACTCTCTGTGCCGTATGAACGGCTAGCGCTCGGGGTTGACACAACGGAGGTAAATAAATGTCAGTAATTTCAATGAAACAACTACTTGAAGCCGGCGTACACTTTGGACACCAAACACAAAGGTGGAACCCAAAGATGAAAAAGTACATATTCACGGAAAGGAATGGGGTACATATCTTGAACCTTGAACAAACCACGGTGCTTATCGACAAAGCATACGAGTACATTCGTTCATGCGTGCAATCGGGCAAAAAGGTCTTGTTTGTCGGCACCAAAAAACAGGCCGAAGAAGCAATCAAGGCCGAGGCTGTTCGTTGTGGCATGTTCTATGTTAACTCTAGATGGCTTGGCGGAACTTTGACCAACTATGACACAATCCGCAGCCGTGTAGAACGCATGGAAAAACTTTACGGTATGGAAAAGGTCGGCGAGTTCGCATACTTGCCCAAAAAAGAGGTCATCAAGTTAATGGACGAGCGTGACAAGTTGGAAAAGAACTTGCGCGGTATTGCGACCATGACTGCGTTGCCTGGTGTTATGGTTGTCGTTGACAGTCGCAAAGAACACATCGCAATTGGCGAAGCCCGTAAACTTGGAATCCCTGTTGTTGGCATAATTGACACAAACTGTGACCCCGACGACGTAGATGTAATTATACCTGCTAACGACGACGCAATCCGCAGTGTCAATTTGATTTTGACCGCGCTTGCCGACGCCGTAATCGAAGCCAAAGAAGGCGTAACCTTGCGCGACACAAAATCGGATGACAAGGTCAGCATGAAAGACGCCATCGGGGCAAAGGCATTGCTAGAACAGGCCGAAGAAAAAGACACCGAAGAAGAAAAGGCCGACAAACCCGCGAAAAAAGAAAAAGAACGCAAAGAAGTCACCGCCGTTGACAAATACGGCAAGGCTTTGAAAGCAGAAAAGAAATAAGGAGCATTAAAATGGACTTAAAAGAAGTAATGAGATTAAAAGACACTACGGGCGCAGGTGTAGGGGATTGCAAAAAAGCGCTTGAAGAATGCAAAGGCAACTTTGACAAGGCCGTTGACTTTTTGCGTGAAAAAGGCAAAGCCGCCGCCGCAAAAAAAGCCGACCGCATCGCCGCGGAAGGTTCCGTTGGGGTCTACAGTCACTTTGGTAAAATCGGCGTAATGGTGGAAGTAAACTGCGAAACTGACTTTGCCGCAAAATCGGAAAAGTTCCAAGAACTTGTAAAAAACATTGCTATGCAAATCGCGGCAAGCAACCCATTGTACTTGGACGAAAGCCAAGTACCCGCCGCCGAACTTAAACGCGAACAAGATGTCTTGCGAAAAAAGGCCAAAGAAGAAAAGAAGCCCGACGCAATTATTGAAAAGATGCTTGAAGGCCAAGTTAAAAAGTTTTATGGTGAAATCTGTCTTGTTCACCAACCATATGTAAAGGACCCGTCAAAGAAGGTAAGCGATATAGTGACCGAGGTTGCCGCCGCAATACATGAAAAAATTTCGATTCGTCGTTTTACGCGTTACGAACTTGGTGAAGGCATCGAAAAGAAATCCGAAAACTTCGCTGATGAAGTCGCAAAGACACAAAAGGTCAGCAAGTAATGGAGTACTTTGACGACGCAATTTCTACCGCAATAGACACTTTCGAGGGCAAACTTGACGATTCGGTTAACTTTGCGCTTGGCGAATTTTCAAACATCCGCGCAGGCCGTGTAAGCCCCGCGGTTGTTGAAAACATCACGGTCGAATACTACGGCACGCCGACACGTTTGCGTGACCTTGCAACAATCACTAACGAAGACTCGCGAACTATCCTTATCAATCCTTGGGACGTGGCGGTTCGACCCGAAGTCACAAAAGCCCTTGGCGCCGCCAACATAGGTGCCAACCCAATCGATAATGGTCAATACATCCGCATGATATTCCCGGCCTTGACCGAAGAACGTCGCAAAGAATTCGTCAAACACGTGCGCGTTTTGGCCGAAAATGGTCGAGTGGCTATGCGTAACGAACGCCGTGATGCAATGGATAAAGTCCGCAAAATCGCGAAAGACATCAAACTTGGCGAAGACGAACTTAAAACAATCGAAACAAATATTCAAAAGATGTTGAATGATTACATCGCCAATTTGGATAACTTTTTGCAAAAAAAAGAAGCGGAGATAATGACCGTATAAAATGAAACACATTGCCTTTATTATGGACGGCAACAGGCGTTGGGCTCAATCGAAAGGCTTGGCGTCGGGCTTGGGGCACAGTGCAGGCTATAAAAGCATGCTGTCCGTTGTAAAGCGTTGTGCCGAACTTGGCATACCGTATGTAAGTTTCTTTGCATGGTCGTCGGAAAACTTTAAAAGGACTCAAGACGAAATAAACAATGTCTTCAACATCGCGCGCGAAAAAGCCGACCTTGATTTGGATAAACTTATGCAAATGAATATACGTTTTACGACCATGGGTGACATAACCAAGTTCCCAAAAGACCTGCAAGACAAACTTGCCCACATTATTAAAACGACCAAGGACAATACTGGTTGCACTTTGAATCTTTGCATAAATTACGGGGGCAGGGCGGATATTGTCCAGGCCGTTAATCGCGCAAAAGGCCCGCAAACCGAAGAATCTTTCGAAAAGTTATTATATGGCACTGACATCCCCGACATCGATTTTTGCGTGCGAACAAGTGGCGAACAACGTATAAGCAACTTTATGCTTTGGAAGTTAAGTTACGCCGAGATTTGGTTTGTTAAAAAGTTTTGGCCAACCGTCAACGGTAAATTTGTCGACCAATGCGTCACCGAGTATAAAAAACGCGTCCGCAGGTTCGGGGGAAGCAGCGCAGTAAAATGATAATCGGACTATGTGGCAAGGTCGGCAGTGGAAAGACCTATATAGGTAAACAACTGTCCGAATTGACGGGCTTTCGGTTTGTAAAACTTGATTACCATGCTGGGAAAGTGGTAAACATACCGTTTCTTAAGGGGATACTGCAAAGGCGTATCAAAAACAAAATCCCGCGCGCGACCGAAAACATACAACTTTTCCCGCTTTTAAAAAACATGGATAAGCCCTTTAGCAACTTTGAATTTTATATGTTCAAACGCTTTTTGAACAAGCGACTTAAAAAACTGATGCGCAAAAACGAAAACCTAATTA
>JAIRQZ010000031.1 GCA_031256235.1 Christensenellaceae bacterium
CAAGGTCAGCCAAATAGGTCGATGTAAATGCGAATACAGGCATCATGTCCATGCTTATTTTTTGAACAATTGGTTGGGAAAATGAAATCGACGAATGGAACGCGGGCGAATTATTAAAAGGGCGCGTATAATCGACGCGACCAATGGCTTGGTTAACTTGGGCGACCGCAGTGTCGGCGTCTATGCCCGAATTGAATTCGATAAAGATTATGATGCTACCGTTTGCGATGCTCATGCTGTCGATATTTTTGACGCCTTGTGCCATTTGCAAATAGTTTTCGACAAGGCTTGTAAAGCGTTCGGTGGGTTCTGTCAATAAGTTCGGATTATAATAGTTGTAACCGTACTCGATGTTTTCGGGGTCAGTATCGTCAACTATGTAAGTGCTTTTGACCCATTGAAGCGGTTTATAGTTTGCCTTGCCGTCCGCCGTGTACGGTTCGCCTTCGTCAAGCGTGCGTTGCGGGCCATAACTTACAACTACATACGGCAAGTTCATATTGGGGAAAAGCTCGGTTTTGAATTTCGTAACCGAAAAGATACCCAAAATCAACACGACTGCGATTAATGAAAATACCAAATAGGGTTTTGTCACGCCGAGGCGTGCGAGCATGTTGTCGCGGATGTTTTTATCAAGTTTCTCTTGTGAATTTTCCATTTTATGATTTTAAAACATTGGATTTTCAAAGTCAATAAATAAATTTTTAATTACCTATTTACAAACTTCGCAAAGTGTGATACACTTGTACAAGTGGAAAAAGACAAGTTCTTGTACACTGATTCCGATGAAAAAAACCTTAAAAGGTTTGACCGTGAGTTAAGTGTACAGTTAGCAAACAGAGCGAGAGTGAACCCAAAATCGCGTTATTTCATTTTTTCGCCAAGATACAGAAATGCTTTTCAATATGGAAGGTATCTTAAGAACCGCCTTGTATCAAGCGTACAGGTCATTTATGACCAAGACCAAATTTCAAAGTATTATAATGAAGAAACAAAAAAACTTGGCAACTTTGCGGTTATAAGTCGCGCACTTACCGACCGCGACCACCAACAACAAGGCAATATGACGGAATTGATTAATTATACTCTTGACGAAATGACCAAAAACCGTTTCGACAGTGCCCTTGCCCTTGTTCACCCCGAAAACAAACAAGGCAACGGCCTTTTCCGTGACAAACTTAAGTTTAAAAACATTGGACAATATAAATATCAATACGAGGACGAGACCGAAACCGACCTTAATATGTACGCGATTGAATTATAAGTATTTAAATTATGTATTGACATAACAGTCGTTTCAATGATAGAATCTGTCTATGAAAAACATAAGAACAAACCTTAACCTTTACAAATCATTTGTCGAAATTTACGAAACAAAAAATTACTCGGTCGCGGCGTCAAATTTGAAACTTACCCAACCTACCATGAGTTACAACATACGCGAACTTGAGAAGCAACTTAAAGTTCGATTATTCAATACAAACTCACGCGGGGTTGAACCCACAAAATATGCCGAAGAGTTGTACCCCCTTGTACGAAAGGCCTTTACACATCTTTTGACCGCCGAGGATACTATTTTGGACTTTAACGAAAAGTCTCAAGGTGTCGTCCATTTAAGCATATCCTTGTATTACATGCCCCAAATCGTGGGTCAAATGGTATCAAATTTTAACCAAGCATACAAAAACGTAAAGTTTGAAATCGCAATGACGAATACTGCGGCTGGGAACGAGGCGCTTGAACGTCACGAAAGCGACATTTTCATGTACGCATACACAAAAGAAGAAGCATATAACAAACACGAGTACACGGTTATAAACATAATGGAACTTGAAAACAGGTTCTTTGCAAGTGCGGACTTTTTAAAAGCAAATAATCTTGGCACCACAATAACAAAAGAGCAACTTTTAAGTTCGCCTGTTATGACAGTGACAAGTATTTATCCCATGCACGGAGAACTTGAAAAACTTGGTATCAAAAACCCGCTTGTGGAAACAAATTCAACCCAAATGCTTATTAACCTTGCAAGCAACAACATGGGAATCATTTTCGGCCCCGACAAGTATGTTGCTACTGGGCTTGTGAAACTTGACGTAAAAGATATTCAAACGCCAAAGTGCCGTATTGCTGTTAAATACAACAACAGCATTGCGAACAAGGCCGGAATTGCATTTATTGAACATATTGTTAATCTTTTTTGTCGTCGTCAAGATAACGCTTGATGCGACCCAAAATACCTTTTTCAGTCGCCTCGATTGGTTTGGTGGCCTCTTCACGGACTTCTTCTTTGACCGTCGCAAATTGGTCGGTTGATGTAAGGTTTTCCATTTTAACACTTTCGACGATGTTAAATTCGGGATTGTCGTCTCGGATTTCAAGTGATTGTTTGTTATCGGTGCTTTCGGTTATTTTTACACCCGCGCCCATGACTTTACGGGCTTCGGACATACCGAATTTGGCTATGTCTTCTTTTTTGCCCTGCTTGCGTTCCATTTCCGTGTAATCTTCGACCGAGATGCCGAGTTTTTTCGCGGCCTCGCGCTTGTTCCGGTATTCGCCAAGACGGTCGCTGAAACTTTTTCCTGTATCTATATGTTGAATCTCGGTTACACCGATGGTCTTCATAATCTCTTTTGCCTCTTTCCTTTGTCGTTCGGCCTTGCGAATGCTTTTTGCGTCGCGTTCATAGACCTTGTCGTCAATGCTTTTGTATCGTTGCTTGTTGATAAAGTATGCGATTTGCGGTCCAAGAATCATAACAAAGCCCACCAAAAATCCCGCAAGGCCGATGACAAGCAACGCAATCCCACTTTGCTTGGTCGTGTTTACGGGTATAACTGTGCCATTATCAATGACGTAAGTGCCCATGATATCTGGATTTTCATTGTGCGTTATTGTAATAAGATATTGGCCAGGGGCAAGGTTATTCGGCAACTTGATATCAAGACCACTTTCACGCCAAACAGGTTTGATAGTATTAATGACTCGGCTGTTGCGAGTGACAGTTACCTTGACGTCAAGCATCTCGTCCCAATACACATCAAGGCGTGTCTGACCGATTAGTCCCGCGACGTAATCATCGTCGGGGTCGGATTTGATTTCAAGCATGTTGCCCATTTGCATCGCACCGCTGTTTGCGGTTACGTTGATACGTACATTGCGACCTTGTTGTTTTACGGTGTGGACATTGTCCCCAACATCATCAAAACAGTTGATAAATTGAAAGGTGTCTCCGTACAAAATTGTAAAATAAAAATCGATAAAGTTGTCATCTTCATCTTTTTCATAATCGAAAGTCATACCGCCGTCTTCGGTTTTCATGGTTCGTGCGCGGACACCGTACCGTGCCGCTGGGGCGTTAATTCGCAGTTCCCATTCGCAAAAAGCACTGTAGACAGGGATGCCATTCATGACGAACACGGGTGTTATGTTGCGATTTACCTCGAACCAAGTATCGACACCAACTGAACTTGTGCCACGGATCTGTTCGGCATATTCTTTGGCCGTGTACCACTTGTCGCCAAAGTCGCGGACGGATTGAAAATCAAAAAAGTTGTACCCAAGTCCTTCGGGTGCCACCGCCGTGATGTCGGGCTTGAAAGATGTTTTACCGATAAAGACTTCTAATTCTGTCGGTGCGTCGCCGTCCAAGGCGCCGATGTCGCGGACGATATATACGCCTCCGTTTTGATGTAATGATGTAAAGCCGTTGTTTTCAAACTCAAGTTCGCGGTCGCCTGTTCCGACGGACAGCGCACCTACGGGCAAGACTTTTGGATTGGGCATGGCACCAGAAAGCGCAAGGCCGACAAGCGCGATTACAACAATGATTCCCAAAGCAACTTTTTTCATCAGTATGTATAGAATGTACTATTATGCGGTTTTTAAGTCAAATAATTTCGGCACTGTCGCCTGCGAATACTGCGTTGGCCTCGTCCGAATCAAGGTGTATTGCGGGCTTGTAATCTTTACCAATACGAATGGCAACATTATTTAAAATTGCGCTACGCTCGCCTTCGAATTTAATGCTTCGGATTTCACCGTGTTTCACTTTTATTT
>JAIRQZ010000027.1 GCA_031256235.1 Christensenellaceae bacterium
ACCGCGGCTGCTGGCACGAAGTTAGCCGGGGCTTATTCATTGGGTACCGTCATTTTTTTCTTCCCCAATAAAAGAACTTTACAATCCGAAAACCTTCTTCATTCACGCGGCGTTGCTGGTTCAGAGTTGCCTCCATTGACCAATATTCCCGACTGCTGCCTCCCGTAGGAGTTTGGACCGTATCTCAGTTCCAACGTGGGGGATTCCCCTCTCAGGGCCCCTAATCATCGTAGGCTTGGTGAGCCGTTACCTCACCAACTACCTAATGATACGCGAGCCGCTCTTTATCCGATAAATCTTTCCACCCTGGGTGATGTCACCCTGTGTGCATATGCGGTATTAGCAATCTTTTCAGACTGTTATTCCCCAGATAAAGGTACGTTGCTCACGCGTTACTCACTCGTCCGCCACTAGGTATTGCTACCCCGTTCGACTTGCATGTCTTAAGCACGCCGCCAGCGTTCGTCCTGAGCCAGAATCAAACTCTATTAAAATTTGTTTTGCTTGGAACAAAATCGCTTTTGTTGCTTGCGTTGAATGTCAAATAACTGTTTGTTATTTTACAAAAAATTTGACAAGAACATTTTTTGCGCTTTCGCGCTATTTTGTTTACTTGTACAAATGTGCTTGGTATTAAGTTGTCAAAGAACATTGTTCCGCACGGCATTTAAAATATGCCACGGACTAGTATATTATCATATACAAAAAATAATGTCAATAGGTGAATATCATTTCTTTTTGAAATTAAATATATTTGCGAAGGTTATCGAGCAAAGGACGGCGCATAATGCAAATTGGGTGATACATGCGGTTTGGAACGACATGTACATTGTGAAGTCCATGAACCAAACACGTCTCGATGAATCATTAGGGCTACGAATATACATATGTTGATTTGCAAAGAAAGCGGGGGTAAGCACAGCCAAAAGTCCAGCGACGGCGATTGAAACCAGAATAATTTTTGAAACTTTGTTGTTTTTGCCGAATGCCAAATAACCGATACATGCGATGACTATTGTAAGACCGATAAGCGTGACAAGCGACAAGACAGCCAAGTGTTTCGAATACCCGATTGAGAAGGAGCCTTCGCCCATACTGCCATACACATAGCCTGATGAAGTTTCTCCTGTCCAAGCATATCTTTTATAATTAAAAAGGTTAATTACATTGACCAACGTTTCCGCCCAAAATATCAAAACCAAAATCGCTGCCACCGAGAAGAGCATTGTTTGTAGAAGTTTTTTATCCATGACGCCATGTTATCACTTTTTTGTTTTCTTCGCAACTTTTTTGGGGGCGCGCTTTGGGGTTGGCTTTGGCTTTTTGGGCGCGGGGGCCTTTTGCACGGGTGGCTTTTTGGGCGGGCGGATGCTGAATTCCTTGTTACCCGAGATTTTGGACATTTTGTAAAACTTTTGGATGAAGCCTGGCACCGTGAAATTGTTACAACGTGTATGGAAAACTGCGTCCTGGACCGAGCGCAAATACTTCATGTCAGTCAATCGCACATCGGATTCGCCCGCGACAACTTCTTTGCGGGTTTGATTAAGGATGTTTACACATTTTTGGTGCCCGCCAAGGCTTAACCACAATGTTTGCCACGACCGCACAATCAGGAAAATCATGGAGAGGCTTGGGATTAAAATTTTGATAAGGGTTTTCAAAAATTCGTCGTTGAATGTCGCGCAGATTGACAAGATTATGACGAAGAACGAAAGCCATATTGTGTAAAAGAATGTGCGCGCGAACAAAAGCATCTTGTACGACGACGCAAAGGTGTTATATTGACTTTCAAAAACCGAGGCAGGATTGCCGTAGTAGTTTCTGCATTTTTTGCGGTTGCGGACTTTGGCGGCTATGCTTTCAATTGCGACGGGGTCGATAGGTTTGGTAAGCAGACGGTTCGGGATAAGTCCATAAATATAATCGTCATAAAAATCCATAAGCGAGGCCGAAAGAGTACGGTTGATTTTGGCTCGGTACAAAAGAAATTCGTTAATGATAATGACCGCGCCAGAACCCAGCGTAAGCCATTGAGAATCGGAGAATTTTAAATACGAATTAAATATAGAAACCAAACAAATTGCACCCGAGAACATTACCGCGATATATTTTTGCAAACGCTCCTTGCGTGAACAGTAGATACTTGCACGTAAGTACTTTATGGCTTTATCGTCGTTTTGGCGCTCGAACATAATTATGTTATAAACAAAAAAACCTGCAAAAGCAAGTTTTTTGTCGAAGCGGTATTATAAGAAGTTACTTGATTGGAAAATCAATATAGTCGTTGGGGTCGATGCGTTTGTTGTTTTTGTAAACTTCGATTTGCAGGTGCGGTGTTGCGGTAAACTCGTTGTTGGCTGTTTGCCCTACAACGCCGATTTGTTGGCCTTTTTCGACGCGCTGACCTTCGGCGACCTGCAAGTTTTTGTTGTCAAGGTTGCTGTAGACCGTTTTCAAGCCGTCGCGGTGTTCGATTGTAACTTGTTGGCCGAACTTTGTGTGGCTTTGAATGCTTGTCACTGTTCCTGCAAATGTCGCAAGCACTGGTGTTCCAAGGGGCGCAGCGACGGTGACTCTTTTATGTGACTCCCACCACTTCAACGTCGAGTTATATTGAAGTTCCGTCAGCGAGCAATTTTTAAGGATGCTTGTGTACTCTCGGACTGGAGAGCCGAACACAATCGCCGTCGAGACCTCCTCCCCCGGTCCATTTGGTCCCTTGCGCCTTGGGCCTGTAAGCGAAACCACCGTCACCGTTGCAGTTACCGCAAGAACCAAGACCACAAGAACCGAACTTGCAAGTATGTGCCTTTTGCGTTCCCCCTTGAAATTTGTTGTGCTGTTTATTTTGTTGTACGTGCTCATATTATCCTCCCTGTCGTTGATTTTTGACAAAGAGGAGAAATTTATACATTATTCTTTGATGCGTTGTGCAATTTTGTGTACGTCACCGTAATATTTTGGATTTACAAGATAACTTTCTTTTTTAAAGTTTGTGAATGTTATTATAACTTTGCCGTAACGTGGACCCTCTTTTAATACGACTTCCTTGACCGTTGTTTTGTCGTGTTTTACTTCGTTACCGACGGGAGCGTCATTTTTGACTTGGGTTTGGCAAAGGTCGTTGTTTTCAAGAGTGAAGCGGTAAAACTTTATGCGCTTTGCAACGATTGCCCCGCCGAGACCGCCAAGTATGTACCAAAGACGGCTTGGTGATGTGTTGCACAAGAATGAAACATTTTCTTTTGATTGTTTTTCCATACCATATTATGTGGCTATTTTGTATTTGCTGTCAAGATTATTTAATGGTACAATCGTGGCATGATTGATATACAAATTATTCGAGAGAAACCCGATTGGGTCAAAGAACAACTTAAAAAGCGCGAGTATGATTTCGACGCAACCAAGTTATTGAAACTTGACGAGGCGAAAAGGAAGATGCAAGCCAAAGTCGAGGCATGGCGCGCCGAACGGAACAAGGTGAGCGCGGAGATCGCACGCGAAAAAGACAACAACGCACGTAATAAAATGATTGCCGCCATGAAAGAACTTGGCAACAAAATTGACACAGCGAAAGTCGAAGCATACGAAGAAAAGATTTTCGAAATTATATCTGCCCTGCCTAACATCCCGCTTGAAGATGTCCAACCAGGAGGCAAAGAGGCCAACAAGGTAATACGGACCTTTGGTAAAAAGCCGACCTTTGATTTTAAACCCAAAGACCATGTAGAGTTGTGTACGAACTTGGGACTTATCGATTACGAGCGTGGCGCAAAAATGTCGGGCGCCGGAACGTGGGTTTACACCAACATGGGCGCACGATTGGAATGGGCGCTTTTGAATTACTTTGTCGACTTTCACACCGCCAACGGATACACGTTTATTATGCCTCCGCATCTTTTGAATTACGAAAGCGGGTACGCGGCGGGGCAATTCCCAAAATTTCAAAGCGATGTATTCACAACTACGACTTCCGACGACGAGAAAATCAAATCCACCGACCCAAAGTTTCGGTTTTTGTTGCCTACCGCAGAAACCGCCCTTATCAACATGCATCGCGGCGAAATCATTGACCCAACCAAATTGCCAATCAAATACTTTGGGTATTCGCCGTGCTATCGTAAAGAGGCAGGCAGTTACCGCACTTCCGAACGCGGTATGATTCGCGGTTACCAATTTAACAAAATCGAGATGTTCGCATTTTGCAAGGCCGAAGACAGCCCAAAACTTTTTGAAGAGTTTGTCAAAAACGCCGAAAAGTTGGTAAGCGGACTTGGCCTGCACTTTCAAACTGTGGCCTTGGCCGCGGGCGACTGCTCTGCCGCCATGGCCAAGACTTATGATATCGAAGTTTACATCCCAAGTATGATTTCGGCTGCGGGCGGTTACAAGGAAGTAAGTTCGGCCAGCAATGCCATGGACTATCAAGCAAGGCGTGCCTTGATTCGCACAAGGGCCCAAGATAACAAGACAGTGTTCGTACACACTTTGAACGCAAGCGGACTTGCGACAAGCCGATTAATCCCTGCGATAGTTGAACAGTTCCAAACAAAAGACGGCCGTGTGGCCGTCCCTAAAGTTTTGCAAAAGTATATTAACGTCCCCTTTTTTTGAAATCGATGCAAAGTTGCAACAAAAGTGCTACTGCAACAAAACCAAACCATCCGTACAAAAACATGTCAGAGTTTTTGAAAAGTGCCTTGTTAAGGGCTTGGATTTTAAGCATTGGGATTGTTAACAGAAAATAACTGTACCCAATTATCGCAAGAATTATTGTATAAACATATTTTAACATGCCTTATTGTAACATAGAAAATTTTAATTGTCAATAGGTGATAATTGAACGGGCGTACCTTTCTTTGCATACGGTACACGGGGGATGCGATTGCCGTATAATCTCCACCAAATGCGAAAAATGATATAACTTATAATTGCCGATGACATGAACACGGCCGTCAAGATTCGGAACATCCAAAAACTGTTTGCATGATATGCCCAAATTATAAGACTCATCGTCGTAATACGTCCGATGAAAAAAGCAAGTTCCACAACGACAAGAGATTCGGTGGACTCTTTCGGGTGTCCAAGTTCTTTCATGACGTCGTATTGTAACTTGCCGAATTCGATGTTCGGGACGATCAACATTACGGCGCTTGCAAGTTGGAACAATATTATTGTGACTTTGTCGACCTTGAACAGCAATCCAAGGGTCAACCCAAATGCCATAATCGAGGCGGCCAGGAAAATGTTATTTTTGATTTTGCGACTTTTGATAAGACGGTAACTTATAAGAACGATGATAGAAAGAGCGGAGAAAATCGAACCCAGGTAGCCAATCGAGAAACTGTCTTTGAAGTATAACGACAATAGTACTATGACGCAAAGACCTGTGCCTGCGTAAAGTGTGCGTATAAATTGCATGAGGAAATTCAGTGCAACAGGTCGCCCAAGTTTTTCGGTCTTGATTAATTTGAAGTGCCTTATGAAACTTAAGCGACCTTTGCTTGATTTATCAATTTGCATAAGCAATGTGAAACCTACAAGAACAAGCCCTATGCCGAATGCAACATATGCGGCAACAACGAACTTTACGTATGTAATAATAGCACCCAACGTAAATGGCAGGATAATCTTTGCGGTTGCCGAGGCAATGTTGGAATAGGCCTGGAACCGTAACATCTTTGTCCCGCCCATGGTGTTTGCCATAAAACTGTTGTATCCAATCCAAAACGTCCCCGCTGCAATTCCGCTTACCGCTGCGAAAACAAGATACAAATCCGTTAACTTGTCGTTAAAGATACATATAAGCGAGATTGTTACAACTTGGAAAAAGACACCCGCCCGAATACACCATACCGACGAAACCCGCTTTACAAAATAAGACAGCAAAACATAAAACACGAACAGCCCTACATAAAACACAAGGTTGTACGTGGCCACCATCGCGATATTACCGCCTGTTATAAATAAAAGTTGGGCAATTAAAAAAGTCGATATAAAAAGGTCCAAAGACCCCCAACACACGTTGCACCCGATAAGCGCCGTAGCGTTGACGGCCTTCGCGCGTTGTTCGGTCACAGTTCTTTCATCCGTTGTAATAACAAAGCCTTGTTAGGCCCTTTGACCTTTTCAATGAAACCGACAAGGAGTTCTTTTTGTTTTTTGGTAAATACTGGAACCTTGACATTGTTCTTTTTGCAATACATCGCGAACAATGTATCAAGCACCAACTTCATGGAATTTCCAAAATCCATGTGGCCGTTCGTTAAAAGTTTGGCAAGGCATTCATGCGCCGCATCAAGTTTCGCCGACAAAATAAGGTTGCAAAGAAAGTTCATGGCTTGGGGTGCGCGTGCGGATTTGGACGAGTATATAAGTTTTTGTAAAGGGATGCTTTCACAAAACAGTTGGCGCATTTTCATCTCGGAGGCTTTTTCAAAAATGTCAAAGCCAGGGACAACAATGTCTTTGCCAAGCGAGAGGGCGTATTCCCACATTTCAAATGCGGTGGCGAAATCTATGTCACAAAGTTCCGACAAATAGTATGCAGTGTTGGTGTCGTTCCCAGCGATCTTTGTGATTAATTCGTATTTACGAGTCGTTTTTGCGTTCATTTTCCCTCCAATAATTCTTTCATATTTCTTTTATACTCTTCTACACCAGGTTGGTCAAATGGATTTACATTCAAAAGATATGCCGACATTGCGCATGATACTTCGAAAAAGTAGAACAGATATCCAAGGGTCGCCGCGTCGTGCGCTTCGGTTTCAATGACGATTACGGGCACACCAGCGTCGCTGTGGGCCTTTACCGTGCCCTTGAAGGCCGCGAAGTTCAATACGTTCATGTCGTCGGTTTTAATAATGGTTTCCAAAAAGACGGGTTTGCCTTGTTGAAGGTGTTGCCCCATCGAATGCAAATCGCGCGAAAAGAACATCGGAGAAACAAAAAGTCCTTTGCCTTTTTTACCTTCGCTTTCGCAAAAAAGTTGTTGATGCCACGAAAGTAATCCACAAACATCTTGGCGGAAAGTCGTCAAAACTTCGATGTTGCGTCTGTGCTTGGTGTGCAAAAGGTATCGCGCAACCGCATACTTGAATGCATCCACGTCGCACGAGTCACGTGCCTCTTTGGCGCCGTGTAGTACCTGTTCAATGTCGATGCCTGCTACTGCAAATGGTAACAAACCGACCGCCGACAAAACCGAGTATCGGCCACCTACTCCGTCAGGGATTAAAAAGTCCGAGTTGCCCGACGGGTTGTTGCCCGTAAAGATTACAGCGTGAGGGTTGATTGCTTTCTTTATACTTTCAAAGGCAGATGTGATTTCCATTGTCGTGCCCGATTTTGAAATGACATTTACCGCAACACGCTTGCCCTTGTACTTTTTCAAAAACCGTGTAATGGGGACTTCATCGAAACTTGTTCCCAGAAACTCGACCGGGAAATTTACCGAATCGGTCAAAAACTCTAACCCCGCGTGCGCGCCAAGATAACTTCCGCCCACGCCGATGACCAACAATACATCACAATGCTTTCGTATCCATGTGGCCTTGTCTTTGATTGTGTTTATTTGTTTGGTGCTTTCTTCGGGAAGTTCAATCCACAAGTTGTCGGTCTTACCGTCTTGCGTGAAAACTTTGTCGCGGATTTGTTCGAACTTTGCGCTTATGTCGGCAAATTCTTTGTTCTCGATTTTGCAATTTTCAAGGTCAATGTTTATTTTCATACTACAGTTATATTACATTTTTAAATGTGTTGTAAATAGTTTTAATTTGTGGTATATATTTTATATGGAAACAGAAAAAATTTACCTTCAAGAAAAAGAAAACCCGATGCCCGCAAAAAAGATTAAACAAGGCGAACCTTGGTATTTGACCGAAGAAGAATTGCAAAAATTTATGCGCCAAGTCGAAGTAATAAAGCCTTGGGAATTTGTCGAAGTCAACAAAGATGCCGTAGGTGTACCTGCTTTTGTAATCTCGAAAGTTGATACCAAGAAATTGCCAAAAGACGCAACCGACCGCACAGGGACATTCTTTAACGTCATTCAATACAAGTTCAGTTGCGATATCAAAAACGGCAAGTTGGGCAAAAACAGCCTTGCCAACTTTACGACATATGTAAAGGGCGGATATTCATACAGTTACGCCG
This sequence comes from Christensenellaceae bacterium, assembly GCA_031256235.1. GTDB lineage: Bacteria > Bacillota > Clostridia > Christensenellales > UBA1242 > WQSK01. Next base: position 8,158 of record JAIRQZ010000027.1, read on the forward strand.
CGTATGTGTTGGAAAAGTTGCGTGGCATCGATAAAGCCGCCGCGAAAGAATACGCCACACAATTCAAGGCCGAACTTCAAAAACTTTATGACAAGAAAATCGCCGACGACACAAAGGCAATGGAAAAATACAAGGCCGAAATCGCAGGCACCGTCGCCGAATCAAAAGTTGCTTTGGCAAAAATAAAGATTTAAACCGAAAATTCGATTACTGGTCAGATGTTTTACTGATGAATTTTTCAAATTCGCCAACCGACCTGAAATCAAGTTTATACTCACCTACCCGCACTTTATAAAAAGCCACAGAGTCAACTCCTATTTCAAGAAGTTTATCGTAGGTCAACAATTCACCCTCGGGAATATCAAGTACATCGCGCAGGAGCCATTTTCCTAACGCTTTATTGGGATTAGACATCAGTGCTTTACCTATGCCCGGATTTGTTTTGCTGGCTTCTTGGCACACTTTCATGGACATGGTTTCGCCATTCGGTAATTCAACGTTGAATGATGTGTCGCGCGCTGGAAAGAAATTTTCATAATCACTTCTCAGTGGCTCATTCCAAGGTATATAGACCTCGGCAAAATTTCTTGGAGTCGATTTACCAGTCTTTGTGTTTAATCGTGCCTTAGCATGCCATTGATTAAGACCGCTTTTAGGTTGAACAACTTTCTCGCCAGAGGCTGTCTGCGAATAAAGAGGTACAAGTATTTCTTCAGGGAAACTTATGGCTTCTTGGTTTGTGTAAATATCATCGCGCAACATTTCCATGGGATTTTCTGCGATTTCAACTTTAACAAATGCAAAATAAGATTGAGCCCTGAACCTTTTATACAGCGTGCTTTTCGTCATATCAAATTTATATTCTGATAATCCATCCTCGAAGAAAATCGCATTATCGCTTTCGCGTGTGATTCGGATTTTATCTATAGAAATTAACTGCATTTGTTCTTCAAATAACCAAAATCCTTCCTCGTTGCGAACAATGCAATGATATATCAAGTTATCAAGGTCAAATGCTTTTAACGTAAAAGAAAGCCTGCTGTTACGCATTCCCGCAATCTTTTTTATCTTGTCAAAGGCGTTGAAATCTCTATAAAGTTTTTGTGAGTTGTTAAACTCCGCAATTTTCTGTAACTGTGCCGACCCGATAAAAGTCTTAATTCCGATACCAGTTTTTCCAAGTCTGGCGTCAACCGAAACATCGGCTCTTGCAAGATTATCGGCATTAAAACAATCGCAATAGAGTTTTTCAGTCGCCCTCGAAACTATTATTGGTGTATCGCTGTCACTGAAAATCCGCGAAAGCGACCCGACTTTCCTTAAGCATTTTAGATAATTCTCAACATCCAGTCGACTGTACCCAATTAATCTTGCGTTGAAATTGACATTTACCACGCCATCATTTTAACACTTTATATATCTCCTCGGCTAGTCTTTTTATTACAGGAACCGAAACTGAATTCCCAGCTTGCTTGTAAACCTTGGTATCCGTCAATCCTTGCGGGATTTTGAAGCTTGGCGGGAACCCTTGCAATGATAAACATTCTCTTGGCGTTAGCTTCCTGATTGAACCTTGACCGTCGACGATAAGCGGAACATTATGCCCGCCCATCCCCATGTTAGCGGTAAGGGTCGGACAAACGCTAGATTTGTTTTCCCTTACATACACTCTTCTATATTGGTAAATGGAGTTCTTGTTCCGGATGTTTTCTTTAAGGAGCGTGTAGCATTTCATTTTCGGTGTATAGTAATATTTCCTATCTTGCGGAGTATTCCAGCATATCAACTTGTCGATTGATTCACTAAGTTCGATAGGGGAGGGCCATCTGAACCTATCAAACTTGGCTTTATCCAGAAATGCAATTATGTAAATTCTTTCACGGTTTTGAGGCAGATTTCCATATTCGGAACTATTAAGAACTTTGGAAACAACATGATAGCCTATGTCTTCAAGCTTTTTCTTTATGACTTTATACGTGTTCCCATTGTCGTGCGTATACATGTTTTTTACATTTTCCAAAAACACAACTTGTGGTAGCTCACTTTTCTCTTTCATTTCTTCCAGCAATCTAGTTATCTGAAAGAATAAACTTCCTCTGTTATCCGCAAATCCTTTTTTATGTCCGGCGATTGAAAATGCTTGGCAAGGAAATCCGCCCGCTAGCACAGTTACAGCTGGGATATCACTTGCTTTGACATTGTTAATATCATCAACAACAAGTTTTGTTTGAATGTGGTTCAATCTAAATGTTTGAGCGCAGACTTCGTCTATTTCATTTGCCCAAGCAGGAATAAACCCTGCCTGCTGAAAGCCTAAATCAATTCCGCCGATGCCCGCAAATAAGCTCGCAATTTTCATGACTCCTCCTTCAGAGTTGGAGGTACGGGGCGGATTTGAACCGCCGAATACAGGTTTTGCAGACCTGGACCTTACCACTTGGCGACCGTACCAGAACGAAGTGATTGTACGGAAGCCAAGTGGCAACGAAGTTACACATCTTGGCGACCGTACCAATATTTAAGTATACGTTATTTTTCGTCTTTTTGCAAGCGCGTTTTTCTGTCATACCGTATCATGCCAATGGCTGTGCTTACAAAAGCCGTGATTTCGATTACCGCATTTATCGGCGCAAGCAAAAAACAGTAATACGTTGTTGAAATCAAGCGCACAGGCGCAATAGTTCGCCGGATGTTCTTTGGCTTGGTTTGGGCGAAGGCAAGTATGAATCCAATGCCTATGATTATACTTAAGATGCTTAACCAGCCTTGCCAAAAAATGACGTTTAAGGCAATTATTGCCGAGCCAAGTACGACATTCGTTATTAAAAAAATCCACCTGTTGGTTTTCGGATACATTGCGAACAAGAGCGCGGTGACGCTACGTACAGATGAAACGCCCATTAAAATCATGGCGGAAAATTTCCATAAAAAGCAACAACTTGTGAACATCGCGCATGCGGCGCACAAGTTCCACGACAAAATCTTGACGCGACCTTTTTGTTGCATCGAGGCCACAAGGCATACAAGCCCGATAAGCGCAAAGCCCTGCGACACCCACCATTGCCAGGTAAACATTAACTATGTATAGCATGGTTTTTCAAAAACAGTCAATAATCAAACAATGGATAACGTACTTAAAATGCCAATCGAAAACGAGTTAAGCGACCAAGACATCGTGAATCTTTTTATGGGGCTTGTTCGGCTTGTGCGAAGACAATATCAAGGCCGAATCGATACGCTTACGGCGACAATCGAAGAACTTTCGTCTAGGCTCTCGCAATAACTACGACGTCGACTTTTGTGGCACCGCACTTTTTTAAAGCCTGCGCGCATTCGTTGACCGTAGTTCCGCTTGTGAACACATCGTCGACGATTATGAAGTTTCGGCCCTTTACATCTGCTCCGTCGGCGACAGCAAACGCACCGCGCAAGTTTTCTTCGCGCACAGCCACTGTCATTTTCTTTTGCGGCGTTGTGACTTTTGTACGTAACAGGACATTCTTTTCTACAACAAGGCCCAAGGTCTTCGCCATTTCGTTTGCAAGTAACTCGGCCTGGTTATAACCACGTTCCCTTTGGCGTTTCTTGCAAAGTGGCACAGGGACAAGGGCGGAAAGCGGGCATTCCCGCCCTTTTATAAGGGCCGCCGCCATATAGGGTGCGACCGCCGTGGCAACTTGTGCCCTGTCGTTGTATTTAAGCCCAAGAATCATTTTTGATATGGGCTCTTGGTATCTGAACGCCGCATAGGCCTTGTTGAAATGTTGCTTGGCATCTGGGTTGACAAGGACAACGGGCTCGGTGTTGATTGGCAAATCTTTTGCACAATTATCGCACAAGTAAATGTTTTCGCCCGCGTTTAATTCACAACCGCAAGCAAAGCACTTATAATTTGGAAACAAAAAATCAAGGAGCACAAACAGAATATATCATGTATACTTGCTTTGTGGAAACATTGTTGTTGACGAAAAGACAAATTCCCAAAGCCGCGCAAGTTATTAAAAATGGCGGAGTGGTTGCCGTACGCACGGAAACTGTGTGGGGTCTTGCCACATTGCCCGAAAATGCAAAAAAGGTCTATGACGCGAAAAATCGCCCCGCAGACAAGAATCTTGTGCTACAGTTTCCGTCGCTTGAACAAGTTTCGCAACGCTTTGAACTTTCGCTTGTGCAAAGAAGGCTTTTCAAAAAGTTCCGTGGCGGAATCACGATCGCTTTGTCGGACAATACTGCAGTACGTATTCCGTGCGACCCCATAATGCGGAAGTTTTTAAGGGTTTGCGCAAAGATTTGCGGTGGGTCGCCTTTGGTTGTAACAAGCGCCAACATTTCGGGGCAAGCGCCTGCCACGACATGGCAAGGTGTCAACGAAACTTTGGGCGGACGCATTGACGCGATTATTGTGTCAAGTCCATGTAAAATAGGACAACCCAGCACAATCGTAAAAATCGACAAAAATCTTATCAAGTTCATAAGAATAGGCGCAGTTTCTGAAAAACGCATATTGACATCTATAGATAAATATGATACTGTTATAGAATGAGAAGGTTAAGTCTTATAGACACAATCAAACAATCATTTTTAAAATCGGCGTACAAGAAACAACAGTTGCTTGAGAATTGTCCGAATGTTACGGCGTATGGTACTTCGCACTTGCAGGTGACGGCCACAACTTTGACGTGTACTCCTATGGGGCACGGAACAGTTGTTGTTCCGTACACAGATGTTTGCCCGAATAAATTGAGCCTTGAGGAATCATTCAGAAAGCGCATGGAAACACAATGGGCTCAAGAAGACGAGATGGAAAAAGACGGTAACACGAAAATCTTTACCTATTCACGTGACAAAAGCGGTAAGGTAAAAAAAGAACTTGCGATAGAAGATTGTTAAGCGGATACGCTGTCTTTGAATCTTTTTCCAGCCTTGAATTGGGGTACAACTTTTGCGGGAACAACGATTGTTTCGCCTGTCATTGGGTTGCGGGCCTCGTGTTTTGGTTTTTTCTTTAATACGAACTTGCCATATGGGAATACAACTTCGTCGCCTTTTTTAAGAGTCTTGATTACAAGTTCCCAGAAGTGTTCCAACATCTCGGCGTGATGTTGCGGGGTGTGTTCGGTTTTCTTTGCAAGCAACTCGATGAATTCGGACTGTTTCATTTATATTTCTCCTTTTGTTCCTGCCGTAATATATTACCAACATTACTATTATTAAACTTTATAAGGCCAGAAAACGCAACCAAAATAGCATATATTGCAAAAGATATCGCCCCACCAAGCATTACCCACCAACGGCTTTGCGGGATAATGCCTTGTAACAAAAGTGCCACGAAGGTAAAAATACCACCTACTGAAAGGATTTTCGTGATATCCGCGAAAAGGGTTTTTTTGATCTTGATGAAATGGAATGCAAACACGGTGTTCAAAAAAGCCGCGACGGCAAAACACATAACATTGCCGAAGGAAACCGCATATATGCCCATCGAGGTTCTGATAAATGACAACTGGAACGCTATTTTGATTATGCCCCCTATTGCCAAGGCTATCAATGGAAACTTGGCCTTGTTTGCACCCTGTAACATGGCCGTGAAAACCGAACTTATACTTATAAGCAAGATTAGGGCGCTTTCAATTTTCAGTAACTTGGTGGCAAGTTTAAAGTGCGATTTGTTGTCCTTGAACGCACCGTGATATAACAGGTCGATAAGTTTGTCGGCGAATGCCAAGTAGAAGACCGCAAAGAATATGGATATTAACAAAGTGACCTTGACGGCAAGGACCATTTTTTCGCGCAACTCTTCGGTTTTGCCTTGTTTCAAAAGCGATGACACAGCGGGTACGACCGCGGTTGCGATGGCGGCACCCAAAACCGCGGGTAAATTGATAAGCGTGTGCACTGCCCCGCTTGAGATTCCATAAAGTTGGGTGGCCTCTTCGTGGGCTGTGCCTGCGGAGGTCAGCATGTTGATGATAAGCATGCTGTCCATGACCAGGATAAGCGGGAATATCGACGCCATCAAAGTTACAGGCACGGATTGTTTGAAGATGTCCCACATAAGTTTAAAAGAGAGTTTGGGTTCTCGGCGATGTTTCGCTCGCGGAGTATCCGATTCTGGGGCGTGCTTGCGCATGAACAAGTACACGCCGATTAAGAAGAGCAAGGCCACGGCTTCGGATACTGTCACGGCAAGGATTGCTCCGAATACCGCCCATACGACGCTTATCTTTATAAAAACGAGGGCCATTGCAAGGGCGGCGGCGACTTTGACAAGTTGTTCGATGATTTGGCTTGTTGCGGTCGGGACCATGTTTTGAAAACCTTGGAAGTAGCCACGGAAACTTGCTATAATACAAACCAAGAACACGCTTGGAGCAATCGCCAGGTATATAAGCCATATGTCACGGTTGCCTTGCAACTTTGCGATTTGCACCGAAAAGATCATGAACAGCACCGACACGATAAGGCCGATAAAGCCCAGTAGGATTATTGAGTTAAATAGGATTCGGTGGCATTGTTTCGTGTTGCCCGCCGTTTTTTCTTTTGCCACCATTTTTGATATTGCGACAGGCACCCCTGCGCTTGATACAATCAGCAATAACGAATACAACGGAAACACCATTTGATAAAGCCCCATGCCAAAGTTGCCCACGATGTTGGTAAGCGGGATGCGTATAACGACGCCAAGAAGCCGACAAATAACACCCGCGATTGCGAGGATTGCCGCCCCAGTGAAAAACCCGCCCCACTTGATTTTCTTCACGAGTTATTTTTTGCAAATTTAGCCTAGATATGTGACTTTATTATTTTTTTGACCTTTTGCACGGTGTTGTCGATTTTTTTGCGGTTCATGTCAAAGATTTTGCCCATTTCGTCATAAGAAAGGCCTTCAATGTATGAATTGAAAACCGCACGTTCGATGTCGCTTACATTTTGAGCCAGAATTTTTTTGATTTCAATCAAGTTCACTTCGTCGTCGAAACTGAAAGACCCTGTTGCACCGTCTGTGGTTTCTTCGTCAAGTTCGGTTGACCCGTGTTCTTTGCGCAGGATATCGATAAAGCGGTTACGTATGACTCGGCTTGCATAAGTCTCCATCGTAACGCCACGTTCGGGGTTAAATGTCGCTTCGGCCTTCATATACGCAAGCATGCCTTCCTGGAAAAGGTCTTCTTCGGCAAGCCTGTTAGTCGCATATTTTCGCGCAAGGATTCGAGGGATTCGTTCGTTCATGAATTACTTGCTTGTCCTTTGGCGGTTTATTTCATACAAAATCATGGCGGCGGCATTTGCCACGTTAAGGCTGTTGATTTTGCCGTGCATAGGAATCGAGATGCGCGCATCGGCAAGTTGGCGCGTAAGTTGATGGACTCCTGTGTTTTCACCGCCCATGATAATGGCGATTGGGCCATTCATGTTGGTTTGAGCGACTTCTAAACCGCCTGCTTCCGCCGCAAAAATCCAAAAGCCTTTTTCTTTTAGGCGCTCTATTTCATGGTTAACATTAACAACCTTGCTTATGTGGATGTGGCTTGTTGCTCCTGCGCTTACACGGACAACGGTTTCGTTGACCGAGACGCTTCGGTTTTTAGGTATTATAATTCCGTCGACGCCCATGCATTCCGCGGTGCGCACAATGTTGCCAAAGTTATGCGGGTCTTCGATTCCGTCCAAAATCAAGATAAGCGGTTGCGAACCTTTTTTATAGGCTTTTTCGATTATGTCGTCAAGAGTGTAATACAAATAATTGGTCACAAATGCGATGAAACCTTGGTGATTCGTAGTTTTTGAAACACGGTCGAGCACGGCCTTGTCCACGAATTGGTAGGCCACTCCACTTTGCTTTATTTTACCTACAAGGCCCTGTTCGGTTGTGCCCTTGTATATCATTATTTTGTCGATTGTCGCCCCTGATTCCAAACATTCAAAGACCGGATTTTTTCCTTCGATTAACACGTAACCAGTGTACATATATATTGTCATGAACACAATCAAAATAAAGGTCGAATACCAAGGTGACTTTTTATTAAACAATGAACACACGTGCAAAGGTCCAGTCGAGATACTTTGGTTTCCGAATGTTGACCTTTTAATAGAGACCCAAGGCGAGCGGATTGTTGTCAACACAGACCAAGACGAGGTCATAATTCCACGGCCCGCGAGCGGGAATTTGGAAGTTATAAAAAACATTGACATTCAACTTGTAAAGAACAATATGCGCCACTATATATTAATCGGCGGTAAGGTGGCCTGTCCCCTGCCAGCCGACGCTTTTCAACATCTTTAAAACAAAAGGTATGTGCAATCCCGTAAGATTGCCCCTTTGACTTTCTTTTAACCGCAAGTACGGGCCTATGTTGCCTTGGTTTCGGTAGCCTGCGCAATCCAAGATTTCGGGCTCGTTACAAATTTCTTGGATGACTGCCTTTGGAAGGCGGGCGACGCGGACTTTTGTTGCCATAACGCGACAAAGTGTCTTGCCATTATAGTAAACCGCATACCCTGTATAGTTTATGGTTGTTTTACCGCTGAAAAATTCGTGTTGTTCTTTGCATCGTTCCTTGGTTAATGGCTTTTCCAAAATTCGGCCTTTGCAAAACACGGTTGTGTCGGCGGCAATTACTGCGCCGTTTTCGACCTTGCCGATAAAAGGCTTGATTTTCAAAAGAGCCATCTCTTTTACGTAATCCCTTTGTTGTTTTTTACTTACATTTTCGTGGGCGTATTGCATATTGACTTTTGTATCGTCAATGGGTCCCACAATCTTTACATGTTTGATGCCCGCGTCGTCAAGCATCCTTGACCTTCGGGGCGAGTTTGAAGCCAAGACCACTGTAGGCACGTCAAACTTTATTATTTCGTCCGTCATTTCAAAAGAAGCCTTGAGATTGTGAAAAGGTCTGTGGTCTTTTCACGGCCAGTAAGCGCGAGGCGGATTTGTTGGGTATAGTCGCGCATCTTGATATTTTTTTCGTCGCACCATGCTTTAATCTTTTCGTACCAAAGGTCTTTTAAAACTACGCCGTCGATGAAAAGCGATTTGTATTCGCGCAATTGGTCCGTCATTGCCACTTTTTTGAATACATAGTCGAACTCGGTAAGTATTTGGCTGTATTTGCAAATGTCTTTGCGGGGGCGTTCGGTGCCACGGTCGACAGCAAGCAATTCATAGACGTCCTCAAGTTGTTTCGGTGTAATCTTTACCCCAGGGTCGCCGTCAAAATAGCGTTTAACTTCGGTGTTGATTTGTTCCTTGGGCATATTCGCGATGATATCGTACGAGATACTGTTTAACTTGTCCCAATCGAAAAGCGGCGAGTTACTTCCGATTTTTTCGAATCGGAAATTGAATTCGCGCCATGAGGTCATCGGGTTTGCAATGCGCCATAATTCAAAGTCGGTGTTGTAAACCGTCAAAAGATACTCGATAAGCGCATCAATCGGATAGCCTTCGTCCAAAAAGTTTTCAACAAGGGCTTCTTTGTCTTTGCGTTTGGAAAGTTTGCGTTTGTTGCCGTCTTCGCCGATTATGCAAAGAACAGGGATATGAGCGTATTGCCATGGCGGTGGACCTCCGAAAAGGGCTTCGTGAATTTGGAAGTGCTCGGCGGTGCTTGGTATCCATTCTTCACCACGAACGACATGGGTGGTGCCCATTGATGTGTCGTCAATAATGTGCGCAAAGTTATATGGAGGGATTCCATTGCTTTTTATTATGACTGCGTCGCGATTGATTTTCGGTAAGGACATTTTGCCTTTTACAAGGTCTTCCCATTCGATGCGCTCTTCGGTATTTGTGCCCGAAAGTTTAATACGAACTGCGGAAGAAGTGTTCTCGCCGTCGCATTCACTTTGAAGTTCGCTTTCCGTGTAATCGTAGTAAGCAAGCCCCTTGTCAACAAGTTCATCGGCGTACTTTTGATAAACACTTTTGCGTTGACTTTGGATAATTGGCACCCCGTCAAATTCGATTCCACATTTGTTAAGATTATGTATCATTCGGTCGGCTGCACCTTCGACTTCGCGCTTTTGGTCGGTGTCTTCAATGCGCAAGTACACATTGCCACCCATAGACTTGGCCGCCATATAATCGATCAGCGCCGTCGCAAGGCTTCCGATGTGTAACTCGCCCGTAGGGCTTGGTGCGAATCGCAAACATGGGATTATTTCGTCTTTTGTCATTTGTTTTCTCCTTTTGTTCTCATAACGGCAACTTCTCCGTGCGGAGGGCCGTAACTTGGTTTAATGCCTCGTTGGTGGCGGCTATTATAAGGTCCTCCAACATCTCGACATCGTCGGGGTCAACGGCCTCGGGTTTTATCCTCATGTTGATAAGTTCATAGTTGCCACTTAATTCCACCGTGACCATGCCACCGCCAGAACTTGCCTCGACGCTTGTTTCCGCCAATTCGGCCTTTATCTTTTCGATTTGTTTTTGGGCTTCTTGGGCTTGGCGCATCATTTGTTGCATGTTGCCACCCATGTTACCGAAGTTCGAATTTTTCACCGAATAAGTTTACCATTTTTTGGTCAATGGTCAAACCGTTTTCGTCGGGTTTTTTTAATTTGATGTTAATAAGGTCACAATTAAAAATGGCTTTGTTTTTTGAAAGAATATCGAATACTCCCCTGTTCGGTGCGTGTAAGGTGATTTCGTCGCTTGTAAATGTGACCGTAAGGTTGCTTACAAGCCCAAGTAAAACAACTTCGTCTGATTCGCGAAGGCGTTTTAATACTTGTGCCCAAGTGTTAGGCGTTTCCACATGCCACCAAACACGTGTTCTCAAAATGCACTTTCGGGTCGGGCGAGTTTTTTATTGTCAACTCAAGTTCGCAAAAGGTTTTGAAAATATCGGTGACTTTATCGCCCGCCAAAAGTTCGGTTTTGATTGTTTCAATAAAATTTTTAACAAGCAGGTTTGTATTAATGCCTTTTTCAAAGATTGCGCTTACGGTCTTTGATATGTTTTTAAGTTCGCCGCTTCTTATGAAGCCCAAAAGCGATTTTAAAAGTTCGGGCGAAACTGTGCCCAACACCGCGGTCACGTCGTTTGCAGTGATTTGCTTTCCACCGCAATAACTTATGACTGTTTCTGCGGTTGACAATGCATCACGGTACGACCCAGACCCAGCCGTGACAATCAGGTCGGTTGCGTCGTCCGTGGCCGTGATATCTTCTTTTTTGAACACATCGGTAAGGACTTTTTTGATGTCTTTGTCGGTGGCCGGGCGGAAATCGAAACGCAAGCATCGGCTTTGTATGGTCGGCAAGATTTTGCTTGGCTCGGTCGTGCAAAGAATAAAGACAATGTGGGCGGGTGGCTCTTCCAAGGTTTTTAAAAATGCATTGAACGCACTTGTCGAAAACATGTGCACTTCGTCGATGATGTAAACTTTATACTTGCCACGAACAGGTGGGTATTTGACTTTGTCGACAAGGTCACGGACGTCTCCTACACTGTTATTTGAAGCGGCGTCAATTTCAAATGTGTCTATTTCATCCGTCATTGCGCGAGCAAATATCTTGGCCACCGTAGTTTTACCTGTCCCACGGCTTCCGCAGAATAAATAAGCGTGGGCAATTTTATTTGCCTTGATTTGGTTTTGCAGGATTTTAACTATTGGTTCTTGGCCAACGACCTGCGCAAATGTTTTAGGCCTGTAGGCGCGATATAAGGATGTTGTTTCCATAAATTATGGTATCAATAATTGACGTGGAAAGCAAGCATGTAACTGAACACGATAAGGCATAACAAAATTTCGTAAACAGCGCGATGCTTTTTGAATTTTGAAAATACAGATATGGCGATATAACTTATAAAAAGAAAAAATAAAAGACTTAACGTCCATAAAATTTGTTGAACAACAAAGTTAGTCATTACTTAAACATATTCTTTAGCGAGAAGTTTCTTGATACTTGGTTCGAATATTTAATACAGTCAACTGTCCCAGTTATTTCAAGCACGCCTTCTTTGATATCAAGACGGCCGACAGTTAAGTTGCTTCCATTGATTATTATGTTCCCGTTGTCCAAAACCGCAACAATTAAATTAGGTTCTGTTGAACGCACTTTCTTAATCCCTGTAATATTAAGTTCGTTTCTGTTGTTTAAAACAAGGTTAGATTTTGTTGAGCCTTCCATAGATTTATATATGATTAAATAGTATTAATTGTATAGTTAAGACGGTTATACATGTGGAAATGTGGGAAAACTCACCGCCCGAACCACCAGTACGCGGCCATTCCGACAACTGCAAGCGCCGCGAGCGTGAAAGAAAGGAAAAAGACTTTGATTTTGCTTACGGGGTATTTGCCGATGACTTTGCCGTTAACGCCGTTAATAAAGAAGTTATAGGTTTTATTGTTGTACGCATAGTTAGCGATGTAAAGCGGTAACAACAGATAGTTAAATTCTTTTGTTGGGAATTCAAGTTTTATGTCAAGCCTTTGTACGGTGTCAGCATTATGCCTACGCATGATATCGCGGCGCATATCGCCCTTTATAAAGTTTGAAAACTCTGAAAAACATGTGTCAAGGGAACGCGAGTAGTGCTCGCACGGGATTCCCGCGATGAATTCGGTACGATATGGTTTTTTCTCGCGCGCAAAGAAACCAAGTTTTTTAAATGTAACACTTGGGACACGGTCGGAACTTTGCACCAAGTAATCGGTATAGTTTTTGAACATTTGCCCGCTTACATTAAAGTAGATGGTTTTATACGATGTGGTCATTGTTCCGTTGGAACTGCGTGTTTGGACTTGCACCGTTCGGCCAAGCGTGCCCCTGTATTCGCAATAAGCATTCGAAGTAAAGGCCCACGAAGGCATGTACAAGCGGTTGACATGTTCACGAATGTCACTGTGTTGTTTGAAAGCGCGTGGTGCGAAAAGTGTTTTTTTGGCCCATGCGGTAAAAAGTTCGTGGCTTTCTTCGGGCTTGATTTTGAACGGGATTATTGCGTCGGGCTTGATTCCAGGAAGTTCTTCGGTGGGTACGACAGAGTGGCTTCCGCAAAAAGGGCAAAAGACATTGATTTCTTTGCCTTCGCGGACGCCTTTTGCGCCACAGTTGTTGCATCGGAAGACCGAGCGGTCCCAGTTAGCCTTACCGCCTTTCATATAATCGGCCATGGATTTACGAAAGACAATGTCATCGGCTTCGATTTTTTTCTCTGCCCCGCAATGTTCGCATTTCATAGTCCCGGTATCGACATCGTAACTCATCTCTGCCCCGCAGGACGAGCATTTGTTAAACCCAGTATCGACCTTTTTTTCGTCAAGGATTATTTCTTCATCATCTGCCATTTTCTTCTCCCAAAATCTTTTGTATCTTCTCGACGACCTCGTCGATGGTACCGTCATTTGTGATTACATAATCGTATTCATCAATATTTTTGTGACGGTGTTCGTAATCAAGAAGCCGTGCCTCGATGTCAGGTGCGCTTCCCGCCTCAAGGCGTTTACGGATAAGTTCTTTTGGTGCCGTGACAAATATCGAGATTGCGCGGTTCGGGTAGGTCTTTTTAAGGGCTCGGACTCCGACAATATCGGGGTTGACGATTGCGACGTTCCCGCTGTTCACGATTTTTTCGACGACGGTTTTACTCATACCTCGGTAAGACCCATACATTGATGTCGAGTATTCAAAAATATCGCCGCTTTTTACGCGTTTTAAAAACTCGTCCTCGGTTATGAAAAAGTAATCGACCCCATTTACTTCGCCTGGGCGCGGTTCCCTTGTGGCGTTGGTCACAATCTTTTTGATGTTCCTGTTCTTCGCGATAAGCCTTCGCAAGATTGCGTCCTTGCCGACTCCGCGTGGTCCGTCAACAATTATGATGTCTTTTTTCATGATTTACCTCCGTATGGTATCACATGGAAATGCAAATGGAAAACTTCTTGCAAAGGCTTTTCATTATTTTGAATTATCTTTACGGCCTTGGCGCCCGATTTGATTTGCTTCCTGGCGATAGATTGCACAATGGCCATGGTATAACCCAAAGTATTGGGTGGACAATCCAAGATATTTTTGACGTGCTCCTTTGGAATCACAAGAGTATGCCCTGGTTGCTCTGGCGCGATTGAAAGGAACGCAAGCACATAGTCATCCTCATAGACCTTCGTACACGGCAACTCGCCTGCGATTATTTTGCAAAATACGCAATCACTTGATTCGCTCATTTATATAATCCTTAAGTTTGGCGACGGCGATTCGTTCCTGTTTCATCGTGTCGCGTTCGCGTATGGTGACCGTGTTATCTTTTTCGGTATCAAAGTCCACGGTGATGCAAAAAGGTGTTCCAATTTCGTCTTGGCGGCGATATCGTTTACCGATGCTTGCCGTGTCGTCAAATGTGCATGGAAAGTCCTTGCAAAGTTCGGTATAGATTTTCGTTGCCATGTCGCCTTGCTCTTTCTTTTGCAACGGCAAGACCGCAACTTTGTATGGGGCAAGGCGCGGATGCAGTTTTAAAACCACGCGGTTGCCGTCGGAATCTTTACTGTCGGCGGTCACTGCCTCTTCGCTATAGGCGTTGCACAGGCATGCAAGCAATATTCTGTCACAGCCGTGCGAACTTTCGATGACGGTCGGTACAAATTTTTCGCCTGTCACTGGGTCGGTGTAATCTTGCGCCTTGCCACTTGTTTTTGCGTGGCTTGAAAGGTCGTGGGTACCGCGATGATGTGTGCCCGCGATTTCCGAAAAGCCAAGACTTGGGAATTCGTACTCCATATCGCACGCCATTTTGGCATAGTGGCAAAGATGTTCGTGGTCTTTGAAGCGCAGTTTCTTTTTGTCAAGGCCAAGCCGTTCGGTATAAAACTCCATGGCCTTTTTCTTGTACAGGTCGTAAAAGTCTTTGGATTCCTTTTCACGGCAAAACAATTGGTGTTCCATTTGTTCAAATTCTACGGTACGGAAGGTAAAGTTCCCTGGCGTGATTTCGTTGCGGAATGCCTTGCCGATTTGGCCGATTCCGAACGGTACGCGCAGTCGCATACTTCTTTGAACATTCAAAAAGTCCACAAATTGGTTTTGTGCGGTTTCGGGTCGCAAATACACGGCGTTTGTCGCATCTTCGGTCACACCGCGGAATGTCTTGAACATAAGATTGAATTGGCGGATATTTGTCCAATCAATCTTGCCACATGTCGGGCATTTGACCTTGTTATCGGCAATCCATTTTTCAAGCCACTCGTTGGGCTTAAAGTCCGCATTGACCTTGCCCTTTGACGCCGCTTCGATAAGTTTGTCGGCGCGGTGACGGGTCTTGCAGGCTTTGCAATCCATTAATGGGTCGGAAAAGCCGTCGACGTGACCCGAGGCTTTCCACACCAAGGGATTTAATAATATACCTCCGTCCATACCGACGCTTGTTGGATTTTGTTGTACAAAGAATTTCCACCACTCGCGTTTGATGTTGTTTTTCAACTCGACGCCCAAGGGCCCGTAATCCCAAGTGTTTGCCATGCCCCCGTAAATCTCCGAGCCCGGGAAAATAAACCCGCGTGTTTTGCAAAGCGCCGAAATCTTGTCTATGTTTATTACTATTTGATTATTCACACTTTAATGTTAATAAGAAAAAACGTTTCTGTAAAGTATTCTTGACCGTTAAAATTGCACCAGACCTTGAATTTATAATCTTCGCTCGCCGTTATCGAGTTCGGTCGGATAAATACATAGTAAACAGGGTCGGAAAGGTCATCAAGATTCCACAAATCCACAAGGCTTGACCAGCCGTCACTTAATTCCGAGTTTTCAAATCGCAGAAAGGTGTTTGGATTGTCCTCAAGTTTATAGGTCCAATCTTTATCATTTTTGGTGTCATAGATTACCTCGCCAAATACGCTGAAGGTCATACGGACGCGGTATTGCACTGGGTTGCCAAGTTCGGGGTTCTCTTCGTCACGGCCAGGGCCCGATTCGCTTCGCATATGTTCCATTTTCACATTGTCGGCAGGTAACCATGCGTCTGGGAAACCAGGGATGTTGCTTTCAAGTGTGGCGCTTACAGCAACGTCTTCGGGGCGCAGTATGATTCGGATGTAAACCCGCCTCATGACGTTACCGCATCGCGCGTCCACATAGATTTTGTCTATGTCATCGTTTATGACAATCCCTGTTTCGGGGGCTCCGTCATATTCAAGCGGTTCGGAAAATTCGTACATTCCGTTGATTTTCTTAAGCGTTATTATCGCGGTACCACCAGGCTCGACACTTGGGTTCCGTATCTCGATAAGGGATGAATTTGTTGTGAACACTGTTCGATTCTTTGTGGTTGTCGGAGTAGGTAGCGCGGTTATAGGCGTGTTTATCGAGGACACATTCAAATGATAGCCTGGATAGTCGCTCTTGAAGTTGGATAGTGTCTTCCACTCCATCCCTGCGGCACGAAGTTCAAAGGCGTGTATAGGCTGGACAGTCGAGCCCACCGCGGTCAGCGTGATGCCGATAAAGAATATGGTCGCCATACCGCAGGCAATCCCCCAAGAGATAATCTTTCCCTTGCGACTGTTCCCGAACCCCAAAAATTTATCTATTGCTCCCATACTACAGAATTAGTATATACGAAACCCCCGAATTTACCAAATAAATTTGCATGCACTCCTTGCCGTTCGGTATGAAAAATAAATTTTGTCCCAAAGGGAACACTGCTTGATTTTTGCTTGTTATCATGGTTTGTTCAAGTTTGAACGTTAACTCGATATACCAGGTTTGGCCTCCGACCGCCGTCGCGTAAATCCTTTCGGCCTCTGTCGGCGGGGTCGCCAAAGAAGGCATATATGTGCCACCGCCGTCCAATGAGTCGGCCTTGGATGTCGAGGGACCCGAGTACAAAGGCGGAAGATTTAGGGCTTTTATAGTAAATGGCGTTAAAATCAAAGCAAAACAAGACATCATAAGTATCGACATTATAACCAGTATTACGACACTTTTCGACATGAAGGCATAATAACACGCCTTTCAGGCGATTGCAACACATTATATCTAATTGTTCCCACAATCTCATATTCATGGGTAGTGGACAGGAAAATTACCCACCGCACGAAACTGCTTTATGGGGTCGGGGCCTTTGGTTATGGGAGCATCGGCCAGACCATAAGTTCATTTTTGATGTTTTTCGGCACGGGAATTTTGGGGATTCCTGGCACGCTTATGGGGCTTGCTGTTGGCATAAGCACGGTTTGGGATGCGACCACCGACCCGTTTGTTGGGCATTGGTCGGACAATACACGAAGTCGGACCTTTGGCAAGCGCCATGGTTGGATTTTGTTCGCGGGCGTTTTCGTGGCGGTTATTAACATAATTTTGTGGAGCATTCCTGTTGGCATAAGTACCGCGGGAAAGTTTTGGCTGTTGCTTGTAATACTTTTGATAATGGAGACTTTTAACACTTGCTACTCTACCCCGTATGGTGCGTTGGGACTTGATTTATCGCAAAACTATAATGACCGCACTGCCGTGCAAAATTATAAAACCGCATTTTCATTTTTAAGCCTGTTGGTGCCGTCGGTGCTTATGATGTTCCTGTTGAAGGATGCGCGCAGTGTCACGGGGTACATAAGTATTGCGGGGGTGACAAGTTCGCTTTGCATTATTTGCGCGTGCATATGCTTTGCGGGGACGTATAGGCATCGAACGATGGCCAGCGGAGTGGCAGGTTCGCCTGCGGAGACGCGAAAACCTCGGGTGGCTTGCGCACACCCTCGCCCTTCGGGGGTTCGCGTCTCCGCAGGCGAACCTGCCACTCCGCTGGCCACAGAAGACCGTCGTGGAATCTTTGAGGAATTTTTCGGGGTCATACGGCAGAAGAATGTTGGGCGGTTGATTGCGGGCTATGCCATAAGTTTGAGCGCGGGGGCGTTTTTGACAAGTCTTGGGTTGCATGTGTTTACGTATACCTTTCACTTTTCGACTACGCAAATCCCCATTATCATGATGTGCCTTATTGCGGGGATTATTGCGGGCCAGCCGTTTTGGTTCTGTGTAAGCCGTCGTACGGACAAAATCACTGCGCTTGTGTCGGCCCTGGCGATGCTTGTGGTTTGCATGATGGTGTTCGCCTGTGTGTTGCCGTTCCGCAACATGGTCCCGCATGGGAGCACGCTTGCGTTTGTGTGCGTCTTGATCGCGGCGTGCGGGATTGGCACGGGGTGCCTTTATTCGTTGCCCATAAGCATGTATGCGGATTGCATTGCCGTGCGCAAGCAAGAGACGGGGGTTGACAACACGGGCAAGAGTGCGGGATTTTTGACCTTTTGCACCAAGATTTCCAACGCCGTCATATTGTTCGTGATTGGTTTGAGTTTGGATATAATCGGATTTAACGGGCGCCACGCCACGCAATCCATGAATGTGCAAAATTGGCTTGGGTGGTTACTGATATGCGGTGTGACAATCGCGAGCACTGTGGCGATGCTTGTGTACAGCAAGTATAGTTACACCAAACGCGATTTTGAATAAGAGCGCGCACCGCAAAAAGGCCCGACGAGCCATTGGGTTATTCGTCGGGTTATCTTTTTGTTTTGTATTGTTAACTTTGTTCTTTTTGTGCAGTGCAAAACCGAGTCGGGTTTTTAAAAGAAATGA
>JAIRQZ010000029.1 GCA_031256235.1 Christensenellaceae bacterium
GCTTCGCCTGCGATAGCCTTGGCAAGCAAGGTTTTACCTGTACCTGGTTGACCTACAAGCAACACACCTTTGGGGATGCGTGCGCCCATTTCCAAGAACTTGCGCGGATTTTTAAGGAATTGGACGATTTCTTGGACTTCTTCCTTTTCTTCGTCGATGCCCGCGACATCGCTGAATTTAACTGCGCCACCCATCGTGTGGGTCGCACGGTTGCGCCCCATGTTGCCAAGCCCGCCACGGTTCGTAAAAGAACGGAAGATAAAGAACCCGACGATAACAAGCACAACAAGCGAAAGCAGGCTTAAGATGTTATTGAAGTTGAACCATGAACTTGGAACGGCCGAGGGCGCAATCATGATGGCGCGGTTAGTGTAGGTTTTAACAAAGTTTATGTATGTTTGTTCATCTTTTTCGGGAATTGCTGCGATTTGTTCGGCGGTATAGTTGGTTGGGTCATACCCAAGTATCGCGGTAAGGTTTGTGGGATTATTCAAAGATACGGCGTCGATATTAATCCAACTGTTATAGGCTTTCCATATCTCGCTTATGTCATAAGTCTGCTGATAATAAAAGAAGTAACTTGCGTGGGCTGACGGGTTGGCCAAGAAATTGTCGCGCTTGGTTGCCTCGTCGCCTTCCAAATCTTCTTTTAACAACACATAAAAGTCGTTGCCTTGTTGGACGATGGCTTCAATTTTGTTGAAAGGGAACTTAACTTCGCACGCTACGCCGTTCAATGTCAACTCGCCCGAAACTTTTTTGAAATCATAGGCGCTGTGTTCGTCGCCGTCGATAGGCGTCGAGATAAGCCCGATGTCTTTTGTGAATCGAGAATAGGTGCTTTGTACTGGCGCGCTTGAACACGCGCCCATTGAATACATAATAAGAAAAAGCAACGCGACTGCGGCAAGTATATAGAACACATTTAAACTTCGTTTTTTTGGCGGTTGTTGTTCTTGCATATCTTGTAGTATATATAGTCCTGTGATAAAATACAACACTTATTATGAAAGATTTTGATGTCATTGTGATTGGTGCGGGGCACGCAGGATGTGAAGCAGCACATGCGGTGGCGCGTCTTGGCAAGCGCGTTCTTTTGACGGCCATTGACATTGACTCGGTTGCATATATGGCATGCAACCCAAGCATAGGCGGACTTGGCAAAAGTCACCTTGTTTACGAAATCGACGCGCTTGGCGGACTTATGGCGCAGGTGTCCGACAAGGCATGTATTCAAATGAGGACGCTTAACCGTGGCAACGGGCCGGCGGTTCAAGCGTTGCGTGCGCAAGTCGACAAACACGAATATCACCGCGTCATGCTTGAAACCATTAAAAAGACGCCGAATATAACATTGCGCGAGTGCGAGGTTACGGAGATTGTTACAACACCTAAAATTAAAACTCATATATTTGCTGGCATAGCGGGCATAGGCAAAACCATGCTTGCAAAAAAATACAAAAATGTCCTTGACCTCGAGTCATCATCTTTCAAATACGATTATTCGCACTTGAAAGATTATGATTCAGAGAAACTTAAAGGCGACCCAAGCCGCAAGTTAAATCCAAACTTTCCTGAAAACTATATAACTGCCATCAAAGATGGTATCGGAAAGTACGATTACATTTTTATATGGGCAAATGACGAAGTGTTTTCGGAATACGAAAAAAATGGTATTGATTACAAAATAATAAGGCCTACTCCGTCCGCCGAGATAGAACAAGAATATTATCAAAGATTTAGAAAACGCGGGAATAATGACGAGTGGGCACAAAGAGTTGCAAAGAGTTTAAACAGCGAAGCATGGACCACAAAACTTAATGCAACAGGCAAGGCAATCATCTATCTGCAACATGGTGAGACATTAGAAAGTTATTTCAAAGCAAACACGAACAAATATCCTGCGTTGATGTCTGAAAGTCCCGTAACAGGGGTTCGACTTGCAACAGGAGAAACAATTAATGCATCTGCGATTGTCGTTGCCACGGGGGTATATTTGAATTCCTGTATCTTGGTCGGACACACAAGCAAAGTCAGCGGGCCACGGGGCACAAGTGGCTGGTTTGGCTCGGCGACGAAGTTGACGCAATCTTTGTTGGAACTTGGTGTCAAGATTCAACGCTTTAAAACAGGGACTCCCCCACGGGTCGAGTCACAAAGCATAGATTACGGCAAGACAAGCCTTCAACCCCCAGACACCGACGCGCATTTCAGTTTCCTGTCAACGGAGCCTACGCGCAACGTCGTGTCATGTCATTTGACGTATACTACGGGGGAAACCCACGGGGTCATTCGCGACAACTTGAAAAAATCGGCGATGTATTCGGGACTCATCAAAGGTACGGGGGCGCGGTATTGCCCGTCAATCGAGGACAAAATCGTGCGATTCGCGAATGCCGAACGCCACCAAGTTTTCTTGGAACCCGAAAGTTTGTCTACCGATGAAGTTTATTTACAGGGGTTGTCGACTTCCCTGCCACCCGATGTGCAAAAACAGTTCGTGCGAACAATTCCAGGCCTTGAGTGTGCCAAGATTTTGCGCGACGCCTATGCAATTGAATACGACTGTATCGACAGCACACAGTTAAAAAACACGCTTGAATTCAAGGGCATTTCGGGGCTGTATTTTGCGGGACAAGTCAACGGTACAAGCGGTTACGAGGAAGCCGCGGCACAAGGGTTAGTTGCAGGCGCAAATGCAGGGGGCGCAACGGGGGGGAACGCCCCGCTAATTCTATCACGTACTAATTCGTATATCGGCGTGCTGATTGACGATTTGGTGACCGTCGGCACAAAAGAACCTTACCGCATGTTTACAAGCCGTGCCGAGCACAGACTTTTCTTACGCCAAGATAACGCCGACCAAAGGCTTACACCGATTGGGCGCGAGGTCGGCCTTGTGGACGATATCCGATGGTACACATTACAGGACAAACTTGTTCAAATCGGGCGATACCACCGCGGTGACCAAGCGGTAAGCGACAAAATCAAGGAAATTGTCCGCATCGAAGAAATGTATGCGGGATATTTGAAACGCGAGGAAAGCCGTATCAATGATGCAAAACGCCTTGAAGGCACCATAATCCCCCATGACATTGATTACATGAAAATTCCCGCCCTTCGTAAAGAATCGCAAATTAAACTTGGGTATATCCGCCCTGCAAACATCGCGGTGGCGTCACGCATAAGCGGGGTAACCCCTGCCGATATTAATGTTCTGCTTGTTTGGTTGAAAAAGAAGAATTAAATTCATCAAGCATGCGCCCAGATGTCATTGCTCTGTTTATATCATAGCAATTCTCGCAAAGCGCTGCCATTGCCCATTGGGTCGACCGTTGCAAGGTTTCCTCATCATCATAGCCGCACGTTCCGACGGGATTATACAGGCTTGTAATTGTATTTGTATTATTATTCTTTCCAATTTCCAAGGCCGATAAAAACCGTTTCTTTGCCGATAACATTACTTTGTTTTCGGTTAAATTCGGGTTGCGTTCTTTTTCAACGGCAACATAATCGTTAATGCTACGGCTTTCTTTTACGTTGTTGCCGTGCACACGGAAAACCGCGACATTTGACTTATCGCGAAAATCGCTGAATCCGAATTGCTTTTTTATTTGTTCAAGGGCAGTAGCATCACTGCATATCAAAATCGGTGAAACATCCTTATTAAATAAATCTTCAATTTCTGCGGTATCATACCCCGCTTGATGCCCATTCGTTTCCCAATGCAAGTCACAGTTTTTCGGCAAAACGTCGACATTAACGGTGCCTTTATCTTCAATAACCCGCTTTGGTCGGCAAATATATTTTGCAGGGAATGCCGAAGCGTATCCGTTAAAAGACAAAATTTGTTCAAAAAGTTCCGCGTATGTGCTTTTACCGCTTTGGCTTTTACCCATTAATACAAGGACTCTTTTGTTTTTCATTGTTTAATCCTCGTCGGCATCGTCTGTCTCGTCATCGTCCTCATCATCCAAGGTGTCGTCAAAGTCGTCCAGCGGGTCGTCAGAGTCTTCGTCATCATCAAGGTCATCGTCTTCGTCGCCGTCTTCGATTTGCATGCCAAGAATTTCCATGTCGTCATCGTCTTCTTCGTCATCGTCGTCGATTTCTTCCTCTGCGGACTCGGCCACTTCGACTCCACCGTAAAGGCTGTTGATTTCTTCTTCGCTTAAATCCGATTCGCTCATGCATGTACTGCAAACGGTCTCGTCCTCGGTTATATAGTTGACCTTGCAAATGGGACAAAGGCCCATTTTGTTGTCTTCATCGCCTGCGACATACAGAGCCTGTTTTTCGGCCTTGCAAACAGGACACATCTTGTCTTTTTTCAAAATGAAGTTAAGTTCGCACACAGGGCACTTGATATATGTGTTTTTCATAATACTCCCTCCAGTCGCATTGTTTCGTTGCACTTCATAGCCATATTAATATATACAAATTTTATTTTAATGCAACATTTTTATGAAGATTTTTTCACGCCACCGTCAGTCCCCAGTACGACATGAGGTTCGAGTAGGTGTACAGTGACTCTGTTACTTGCAGACTTTGTGCGTTCGAAGTCACAAGCATTGTGTTGCCTGCTGTGATTGTTGTCTTTGGCATTACTTTCATGCCATCATTGTACTTTGATATGTAAAACTTTTTGTCGTCGGTGATACTGCCATTTTCAATTGTCATGTTGCCGTTCGAGTATTTCAAATACACGGTAGGTGCATGTTGCGGTGAGAATGAATATGTGCCGTCGGAGTTTGCTGTTGCCTTCCATTGTTGGTTGAGATTTGGCAAACGGAGGCCGTATTGTATTACCTTGGCACCATTTGATGTGTTGCCACCTTGGACGTCGAGGTACATATTCGTGTCGAGGTTGCGGATGCGATATATTGTGTTGTTTGTGGGTTGAGGGCCTTGTACTGTTTCTTCAAGTATCCAATGACAATAGTCCGAATTGGCGTTGTATGCGACCGATTGGACATGTGTAGAGTTATCGCTGTTCGCGACAGAAAGGGCGTTCGAGGTTGATTTGGGCGAAATTCGGGTCTTGCCGTTTGATGTTGTCACATCAAACTTCTTGGCATCGGTTATTGTTCCCGAATTAAGTTTCATATCTGGTGAATAGTTTTCTACATAACTTGTTGGTGCACTTACCGAGCGCAAGGAGTATGTTCCATCAGAGTTTTGGATTGCTTGCCACTTTTGGTTTTCGTTTGTTTTTTTGGTGTATTGAATCACGTTTGTGCCGTTTGCGGTCAAGTTGCCTTGTGCGTCAAGGTACTTCCCCGAGCCCACGTTGCGGATGTGGTAGATGCGGTTGGGATGGATAATGGGAGACACTACTTCACGTGAAAATTTGAAAAACAATGTAGCCATAAAATCAATACTACGAGTCAGACACATTTTTATCATGTTGTTAAAAAGGTCCTCATAGATTGAGATATCTATCATAACGCCTTGATAATACCAAATTTTGTCAGCAGCATCTTTGATATCGCTATACATTGATACTGTACTGTAGTGCGAATAAGAGAACTGCGCTACTTGTTCAGCAAAATCGTCTATGTTCAATAACTGCATGTTATCGTAGGTGAAATCCACATCAGTTGTTGCAACAACTGAACCTTGCATAGTTTTTGCCTTACTCTCAAAGCCCGTATGTTGATTTAAATTAAAAAACCCAGTCAAAGCACCTGTGTACCCAGTGTGTACAGGCGTTGCTAAATCAGCCAAATAGTGAATGGCCTTACCTAATTCTTGTTTTGCAATGGCTTTATTACCACTTATGTAATTATCTTTTGCATTATTATAGTAGTTAATAAAATACTGTTTCGCGTTATGAACAGTACTCCCAGAAAGGCCTTTTTTTGTCGGGTAATGGTAAAAGTGAACATCTTGCGGTAAACTATATTTTTCTTTTGTGGTATCAGGCCAATCCGAGTAAATTGAAATATCACTAAAAAGTTTGTTCACTACACTGTTATTCTTGTCAGAGTTATAAAAACCATCAGCACCCCAATATGCACTTTTCATAACTTCAACCGCTTTCTGCGTCAAAACCCGATGAGTCGAGGGAGTCTCATTTGGTTTTGAATAGTCTCCGCCAGTCCAAGCGTACACTTTATTTTCAACTGGTTTTTGACACAGCAAAAGCGTTATCCCCGACAATCCAAGTACAATGGCAAATAACAATGTCATCAGTAAAAGCCTTTTTATCATTTTTTGTCTCTCTTCATTTTGTTTTTTAAAAAGTTAATCCACAACACAATAATCGCTATCGCAATTAAGGTGGCCAGAATAACTAGTACAATCCATACCAATGGGAATAATGATGCAATAAAGTGGACCGTTCGCGAGTTACTATTCATTGTGCCCAAACCAACATATACGATTTCGAAAATAAAAAATACTAAAACGAGCAACACCACGACTAGCGTTGAAGTAATCACTATATTCTTTTTAAGTGCGGACTTTGGCCTTTCTTTTTCTTTCATAAACAATTATATAATCAATCAATTCTTATGTCAATCTCGCGCTGCTATCGACCTGTGAAAGTTTTTCGAAAAACGAGTTTCGTTTTTATTTCTTTGTTCGGCCTTGCTTATCAATTCCTCGGTTATTTCGGTAACATTCGCAAGCCTTAAACCTGAAAAGTCAGTCGGAGTGTAGCGTTTTATGTTCTGGGATTTTTCTTGCGTTAGTGAAACTTTTTCCATTAGAGTAACCAGTATGCTATCATCCATAAAATCATCATCAATGGTGGCAGAACTATAAAACTTTTTATCGTCATCAATCGAGATAGAGTCATAAACTCTTTCATCTCGCTGTTCCATAGCAACGACAGATGTTACATTCAAAGCAGGCATCCTGAAAGTTGAACCCTGCCCTATAAACGAAAACAGAGCTACCATACAGATCGATAGCATTAGCGCAAAATACTTTTTCATTTTCATAAAACTTCCTCCGTGTTTTTTTATTCCAATTGTTTATTAGTTTACTTTCTCCGCAACAGCATTTAGGTTTGCTATGGATAACAATCCATTTTCGTATGCCATCTGTAAGTCAAAAAAGTTCCCATTTTGCCAAACTATTGCAACATTAGAGTTATCAAAAACAAGGTCAACACCGCCCACTTGCACAGTTGTAACAACCTCGAAAGCAGGTCTATCAAATCGGACTACAACAACGCCATCAAAGTTTCCATAAATTTTCAGGATTTGGACATCCGCCAAAACCACATCCGTGTCTCCCTGCGAATGCAGATAAGTTACATAATCGTTTCGTATTCTTGTTTCCAATTCGTTTGATTTGTTACCACACCCGACAAACATAATAGACACTAACACAAGTAATAATGGTAAAGCAAACAGTTTGATTTTTCTCATGATTTTTTCCTCCTTAAAGTTTTTACTTTATTTGTTGTGATGCACCTTAAATATTTTCTCGACATCCGCCTTTGTTAAAAGACCTAAGTCATAAGCATCTCGCAATTCATTGAACACTCCATCTGACCAAACTTGAATCGTACCCTTTTAGAGCGCACCCAGCAATTCCCATCGTCGCACCGATAACCATCAAACAAACTGCAAACAGTCGTAAAAACCTCTTCATGTACCTAATTATACTTAATTAGTCGTTCCCTGTCAATTTGTGTATATTTTTTTCGTCCTTATTCTATCTGAAAAGCATGCTAAGCCTGCAGAAGAAAGAATTATAGCAACCAAAAAAATAAAGAATAAATAGTTCATTAAAACATTAGTCGGTGTTCCCAAGCCTTCATAGCCGATGATAGGCATGCGTACTAAGTAACAAAACATTGACACAAAAAAGCCAACCGTATACTGTCCAAAGTTATACTCATGAGTCGGCACTGAAACTACAGTGAAAATACCAATAATTGTTACTGTGAGAAAACCTATACCTGACAATACAAGAACAGTAATTAATGCTATCTTTAAACTTTTCAATGTAAAGAATTTCTTCATATACCTTATATCATACTCGACTGAATTTTTGCTGTCAATGAAACTTCCCGTCGGCCTATGCTCATTGTAAGTAACAATAGTCCATGTGACCTAGACTGGCAGATTTGACATCTTCTCTTGCAAGCAACAGCAGAAAGGCGTTCGAAGCGTTTTGCCGCCCTGGTTCCTTTAACCAAAGTGTCAGTATGTTCCATGAAGATACCCCGTGTGAAACATGGTCAAGTTCAAGTTCAGGGAAATCTTCCACGGTGTAAACTTTCCAATTGTTGGCTTCTGAACTTGCGTCTGCGGTCAACTCGACGAAAACTCTGTCCACAAAAGTTGGTTCCCACTCTTCTCTCCCACAGCCGACCATAACGGCGCCTGCAGTCAATGTGATTAACAGAGGTAACAAAATCACAAACAACTTTCGCATTAATCCATCTTTTTAATGAACTCGATGAACGAGGTCACGTCTTGAAATTGGCGATACACCGCGGCGAAGCGGACATAAGAAATTTCGTCGATTTTTTTAAGTTCGCGCATTATCATGTCGCCGATGATTTTGCTGTTTACTTCTTGGTCAAGGGTGTTCATTAATGTCTTTTCGATTGTTTCAATCAAGGTGTTGATTTGCGCCATTGTAACTGGACGCTTTTCGCATGCCTTTACAATGCCAGCCTTGATTTTTTGAGGGTCAAAGGCCTGGCGGCTTCCGTCACGCTTTACGACAAGCAAGGGTACAACTTCCACAGTTTCGTAACTTGTAAATCGCTTGCCACATTCAAGGCATTCACGGCGACGACGGATACTTGTGCCGTTTTCGTTAAGGCGGCTGTCTATAACTTTGCTGTCTGCAAACGCGCAATACACACACTTCATAACGGAATGTTAACATGGGGCAAAAAAAAAGTCTATATAAATAGACTTCTTTTTTTGGGTAGGAGGAACTGATTACTTGCCTTCTTTTACAACGCCAGCGACAGTCATAGATGTCAAAAGAACACCTGCAAGAATTGCTGTCAAGTAGCCGATTTGGCTCATAACAGCAGCGATGTTGTTGATTGTAAAGTCAACGGTATTGATTGAACCGCGGACTGCGTTAAGGATTGCAGCGGCCAAAACCAAAGTTACGCCAACTACTGTCAAGATAACAGAAGCCATTGTAAGTTTTTTTGCATCGCCTTTGCCTTTAACGACTTCAACAATACTCATCGAAGTTAAAAGAACTCCGCCAAGTACTGCTGCAAGGTATCCGGTTGAATCGAACGCTGTTGTCAAGAATGCGACGTCAAAATTGTTAGCGCTGATAACAACACTTTTAAGAATTGCTGCGATTACTATCAATATAAGACCAACAGAAGTTACGATTGTCGATGATAACATTACTTTTTTCATTTATTTCTCACCCCCTTTTCGTATATTGTATACCATATATATGTTTTGTATTCATGTCAAATACTTAAACCGCCTCATACATAAACACATGGAAAAACATCTTTTTTTGGGCTGTATGACATACAAAGGCTTTACAAACTATTTCAACAACATAATTGATTTTTATGATTTGAAAAAACTTTACATATTAAAGGGCGGTTCAGGCGTAGGCAAAAGTACCTTTATGCGCAAATTCGCCGTGGCCTTCCCCGACGAATCGGTCGACTTTTTGCACTGCTCGGCCGACCCAGATTCGCTTGACGGAGTTATTCTGACCAACAAAAAAATCGGAATCATCGACGGCACTGCGCCCCACATAGTCGACGTAAAGTACCCTGGGGTCATTGACGAGACCGTGAACCTTGGCGAATTCATCATCGAAAAAAATGTTAACGTGACCAAAGAAACAATCGACGAAATCAATGCGCAAAAAAAGGCCCATTACGAAATCATACAAAACCATCTTACGCTTATCCGCGAACTGCATATGGAACTTGAAGGCCTTTACAAAGACGCCATAGACTTTAAAAAAGAAGACGCGTTGCTTGCGAAAATTATACAAAAGTTAAAAGCTTAAATCTTTTTGCGGGAAAAGTTTTGCGGACGCGTTTTTTAAAAGTGCATCAATATCGTATTGCCCAGAGTTTTTCTTGATACCAGCCATATCACTGCGGACAATATTTTCGATATCTTTGATTTGGTAAATGTTAATCTTGTGCGGGAACCCAACACCAGAAAGTTTGCGACTTAAAGAAACGCTGTGTGGAACTTCGCGCCTTTCGCCTGGCAAAACAATGCCAAAGGTGACGCTAGCGCTAAGACTATACCCATTGCGAGTAACAGTTTGCGGGGCATAATCCAAAGTGGCATAAAGTTTATCTGTGTCATATTTTTTAAGTTTACCTTGGAAATGGACTATTTTACGTTTCAACTCCATGATGCAATCATCCACGGCATCTTGTATCCGTATAATCGGGTCTTCATTTTCGATTATCCTTTGCACAGGTGCAGTGTAACACACCGCGCGAATTTTGTCAATTCATGCGCGCCAATTATTGGAGCTTTTGGTCGGATTTGAACCGACGACCTATCGCTTACGAAGCGATTGCACTACCGCTGTGCTACAAAAGCGCGAGTGTAACGAGCGATTTTGCAACGACCTTGCTGTGCAAGGGGGTTACAAAAAGCGCGAGTGCGATAATTATATACTAAAACCAAGTGAATTGCAAATATTAGTAGTTAATGTCAACAAAACGTTTTGCCACGGTGGCACTTGTTATCGGCCTTGTCGGTATTGCGTTTGAAATCACCCAAGTCGTTTTATACGATTCGCATTTGTCCATGGAGTGGTGCTATCCCGCAAGCGCGTGGAACTATTTGGCATTTTTCACGGTCATCACAAACTTGCTTGTGGACTTGTGGCTTATCACGGTAGGGGTTTGCGTGCTTTGCAAGTTTTCAAAAGTTTACAAATTTTTGACCGCCCCCGCCATACAAGGCGCCATAGTTTTATACATCGCCACGGTAAGCATAATTTATTGCGTCTTCCTGTTTTGGTTCATTGGGGCCTATTCCCTGACGTTGTGGTGGGCCAACATCATCGACATGTGGAATCACCTTATATTGCCCGTCACCATGATTGTGCTTTGGTTCACCGTTCCCCACAAGGAAAAGTTGCAATGGTCCACCCTGTTGTATTGGCTTGTCTTTCCGTTTGTGTACTTCGTGTTGTCCGAGATTCGGGGACTTATCTTTGATTGGTATCCTTACCCGTTCTTTCGCCCGTCGTGGGTCATGTTCCCGCTTGGCATATTTATAACTACCGCGTGCTTCCTGGGCGTGGGCGCCGTAATCATTTGGTTGCACAATAAAAAGGCAAAGTCTTGCAAAACCGTCGCAAATAAATTATAATATTACGCTCGGGGTCGTGGTTGAATGGTACAACGGTGCGTTCGCAATGCACTAGTGGGGGTTCGATTCCCCCCGACTCCACCAGACGATAGACGCGGGCCGTGTCACGCCTTCGGCGGTAGCGTTAACGTACCCGAAACGCAAGCGCACATTGAATAGTCGACGCCGACAAGCAGAGTTGGGCGACAGGGAAAGTGTGCCCGCATTCACCGCAAAAAGGCCCGACGAGCCATTGGGTTATTCGTCGGGTT
>JAIRQZ010000032.1 GCA_031256235.1 Christensenellaceae bacterium
GTAGAGCGCTACGTTCGGGACGTAGAGGTCGCAAGTTCAACTCTTGTCACCCCGACCATATGGTAACGAGTCGAACAAATGAGGTTTTATGAGTGATAAAAAAATGTCAGACAGCAATCGCATAGATGCCGTTGTTCATAAAATCATGCAAAAGGCATTTGAAAACGAAAACAAATATTGGTATTTTGAAACGAATAAATGCGGTCTGCAAAACAGTATTATGGCGGGGATTATAAAATCCGACAATAACATTTCACCATATATGAATGTTTCAAATGCAAAAGAAAATTTTACGTGGTGTGGTAAAGCGACCCGAAAAGGCGATGCTTTCGATATAATCTTTTTCCATTGTTCGGATTTGATGCGTGAAATCCTGAATGCAATTACTTTCAACGAACTTGAAAATGGTACGGCTGTGCGTAGTGAAAATCATCCTAAAATTCCGACAAAAAATGAAATTCGTGAGGTTATGTCACGCATAGAATCCGAGCACAAAACATGGCTTGGCGACACAGAGCAAAGAATTTTATTAGAGGCCTATAACACTCCGATGGAGAATAAAAGATTTGAAACACTTATTAAGTCTTTTGGCGCGTATGAATTTCAAGACGCAAGTCACGTTATTAAAATGCCGCTTCTAAAAAAGATGACAAATACACTTTCTAATATTGCAACCGCAAAAGAACCCCAAAATAGTTAGGTTTAATAACAAGTTCGACTACAAAGTAGCCACCCCGACCATATATTGGGACGTCACAAGCGGAGGGCACGTGGAGGCGGGCGAATTTGGGTTAATGTCTGCAATCCGTGAACTTGAAGAGGAACTTGGTATTAAAGTAAAACCCAAAGACGTAAGGTACATTGGTTGCCGTCGCACTCAAACACAAAAATTCGGTATGAACGACAATCATTTCAATGAATACTTTTTAGCGTTCAAGGATAGATTTTGAAAATTTTAAAAGCATGGTTCGCAATAAAGATGCCTCGCTTACCGAGAAATGGGTTGCATATGAAATGTTGATAATGTTTATTGAGGGGCACGCATAAAAATAGGTATGATAAATGAAGGATTTTTCTCGATTGAAAAACTGCCGACAGATTACACCGAATTATACATGGCCTTCAGCAACCAATTTAAACAGGAAAGCGGAAGACATCACGCCATGCATGCCGATTTTAATGTGGTGGGTTGTAAACTGGCCGAGATGTGGAAAGACCAACGTTATGGCAAGGTTCACAAACGCACATTGGAAGATTGGAACCACAACGCGAAACACCTTAAGCAAAGGCAGAGCGAAATCGGGAATTGACAAAATCGACATTTTGTGATATCCTGCGGTAATGGGTTACGAGGAAAACATAGAACGTATTTATGAACAACTTTGTCGCAATGGGTACAAATCCACCAATGAAATCACAGCCGACGCAAAGTTGAATAATATTTTGAACGATGTATTTGAACTTGAGGCGTTGCCCCAAGTTGTTGACGCCAAAACCTTCACCGAGGTCGATGGCAAAATCATGTTTTCAGGGGTGACTAAACTGGACAGCATGCAAAAATTCTTGACGCCGAACTTCCGCAAGCGCGAACATGACAAGCCTGCCCCGTATTGGTTTATCGACGATGTCAGGGTTGCAAAACAATACGCGTACGCTAAAACATGCGAAAATATAATCACCGTGAAAGAGTCGCCAGACTTTAAACTTATCGACATAAACAATTTTTCCGACCTTTATTGCAACGGTTCGAAACTTAAAAACAGCAACATAAACCCAAACGCCAAATTCAAAAAGAAACAAGAGGTCGTCGATTTTGTAATCTTGGACAAGTACGGAGAAGCCGATGACCACAGCGACATGTATATGGCGTTATTGCATGATTATGACTCGTTAAGCCATACAGAGTGGATGAAGGAAAAATATCCAAACGAACCGCAAGTACACATCATTTACCGACGTAAAAACCTTATCTTGACCAAATCCCCCAAGGCATCGAATTTCATCCAAGAATTATAAATCATTAATTTGTTCTATGAATTCGTGACAATCTTTTAATGTGACGTTCGCCATTTTAACAGGGTACTTTTTCATGTCGATTTTGTTTTTGCCAAGAACCGTGGTCTCGCGGAAAGCGTCCGCGAAAGAAAGGTTTTCGGTCTTCAAAAAACTTATTGTATCAACAAAGTCGGGAGCGTGATTCGGCCCGAAAAAAGCGCCGTCGGGCAAATGAACATTAAGCGTCCTTGCAAATGCCTTTTTCAGAACAGGCATCGGGGTGTTGTTCGTCAAGTTACCATCATCAAAATCCAAAAAAGCACCCTTATGTGTTTTGAGCCCGACAGCCAACGCCGCCGATTCGGTTAATACTTCGACGCAATCCTGCGTCGATTTGTTTAAATCCATGTATATCGGGGTTTTCAAATACCGTCCGTTTTTCCCTTGCAGGGCATGTCCAATTTCATGAAAAGTATTAAACTTTAACATTGTTCTTAATGTTCGCGGATTCGGGGCGTAAATAAAAGGGTTCCTTTTAATCGCTTCAACACTTGGTATCTCAAGCCGTTTTCTTGCGATACTGTAACAGGCCATTGCTCCTTCGATTTCGCCTTTCCATTCACCCGCAGTAAGTATATTATCACAAAGCGTCTTTTCGATTAAAGGTTGTTCGGACTTTGTAAAGATGTGCCCTGCCACGACATGCGCATAAACAGAGGTAGCATTATCAACATATCTCCCAAGTCTGTCATCTTTTATCTTAAGCAATTTCATTCGTCATATTATAACATAATATACCAAGATTTGCAAGTTTAAATACTTAATTGCTTTCTTTTGAACATAAACAATGTTGCCACGAAGAAACAACCCGTGACAATCAAAAAGACCAAATCAACAAGCCACCAAAGCCCGAATGTGCCCGCAACGACTTTTTCGATGTCAATCCAGCCTATCAATGTAAAGTACCCGAAAAACTTTATGTACCCGCCAAGCATATTCAACAGCACAAAGACTATAGGCACACCGATTGCAAGGCCTGTACCCTGTTTGGTCGCCGCGAAGGTGCCCGCAAAAAAGAAGCATACAGATGCAATGGCGAAACTTTGGAACATGAAACTTGCGTTAAGGTTCAGCCATGCCACCCAATCAATTTGTCCCCACCGCAACATGCACAACCCTGCAACAACGAATACGGACAAAAATATTGCAAATATCGAACCCAACACGAACACCGCCGCGGTCGCGATGTACTTCCAACGTGGCATGCCCGTCATAAGGTGGGCGCTTAAACTTGTATTATCGACGGGCTTTGAAAGCACCTTGAAAATCGTCATAATATAAAACACCATGGGGAACATGACGCCGTACATTGGGAAAAGGTTTGATATAAATGACAAGGCATATGCGCCGTCGACAGGCGCGTCTTCGGACAGGCCTGGCGCACCACCAAGCAACTTGTCCGTCATGCCCTTTATAAGGTTCATCATGAAGATGCAAATCACAAATTCCAACAGCAAAAGCCCCGTAAAGCCCGCAAGCAAGTACCAGTTCTTTTTAACAAAGTATTTTAAAAGCGGCCGACTCATTTCTTTGCGCCCTCCTTGTCCTCGTAGTATTTCATAAAGATACTTTCTAAACTTACTTGCTTGACGTCCAAACTTTCAACCTTTTTCTTTGCGATTTGCTTTACGAACTTGTCGACCTCGGTATTTGGAACCGTGACTTCTTCACCGTTGACGATGAAGACTTTACTTGTAAGATTCTTAAGCGTTGCCACCTTGTCCTTCGCGACAATACGGCCGCCCTTTATTATGACAACATAATCAGATGCGCGTTCGATTTCTTCGAACATGTGGCTTGACATCAAAATGGTTTTGCCACGTTTCTTTTCCGCCAAAACCAAATCGATAAACTTGCTTTGCATAATTGGGTCAAGGCCACTTGTGGGCTCGTCAAAAATGTAAACTTTTGGGTCGTGCAAAAAGGCTCCGACAATCGCGGTCTTTTGCTTCATGCCCTTTGACATGCGTTTGATCTTGCCCTTGGGGTCGAATTCAAAGTAATCGATTAACTCGTGCATCTTTTTTTTCATGTCAAAAGCGACGTCGCGTTTGCGCGTTTCGCACAGGTAGTTCAAATACTCTAGGCCCGTCATGCCGTCAGGGAACGCAGGCTCGCCCGCGATAAAGCCGATATCCTTTGCGATCTTGGGCGCGTTTGAAAAGCATTCAAGACCATTGACCGTGCACGTGCCGTTTTGTGCCTTTGCAAAGCCAAGCAGGCACCTTATGGTCGTTGTCTTTCCTGCCCCGTTTGGGCCCAAAAAGCCCACGACTTCGCCCTCGCGAACTTCGAAATCTACGTCGAAAATACCCTTGCCATTGGCGTACTTCATAGTAACTTTTTCCAATTTAATCATCTGTGCCTCCCCGCTCCGCAGGACGGACACTTTGCCATGGTTTGTTCAAGTCGATTCCCGCAATGGTCACAATATTCAACTTTCAGTTCAACCGTTTTTTCTTTGTCGGGACCAACATTAATTGTTACATTTTTGGCGCGTCGCACAGCAGTTATAGCGAGGACAATTATCGTAATAAAAACCACGGCACTCGCAAGCCCGATAATCACGGGTACGATTGTGCCGATAAAACTAACCGAGTTGTCGCCAAGGACATGCGTCCCTGATGGGTTTGGCCATTCAGGCCAGTCGCTTGGCCAATCACTGCTAGGCATGATTTATGCTACAATTTTTTTGTCGAAAAGTCAAGTTTTATACCGTCAGTCTTTGGCAGGCAAAACGCCCGTTAATTGATTAACCCAATGTGCCAATTTGGCGCTGTGGTTCATTTCGTCGCTGATAATTTCGTGGATATCATCGACAAACTTTTGTGGTAAGCCACGCGTGTCCGAGATAAGTCGAAAGTAATCCGCGATGGCTTGTTGTTCTCCTGCGTTGTTCCTTGCAATTTCACTTGCGATAACATTTATGTCCATGGATATTTTATATGTAGGGCCTTGCAAAATTGTGTTCCACAATGTAACTTAACTTTTGTGGAGATACAAAATAAAAACTTGGCGCCCGAGATAGATGTCGATATGTTGGCCAAATCCGTGGAGTATGTTATGGAAGAAGCAAAAGTTAAGACGATTGAAGATTACACGGTAATGATAAAAGCGGAACCCTGCCCTGTGGGGTTGTTAGAAAACTGTGGTAAAGGCCAGCACCGTTGTTGCCCAAATTGCCCCGAGTACTTTCCGCAAACGCGAACAATTGCGTTAACCAAAGGCCGAAGCAACCTTGGATATGTGCAAGAATTTGCGCATGAATTTTGGCATCTTTGTGTTGGTGATGAAAAAAGAATGAATTATGATGACCCCCGCGAACAAAAAGCACGGGAGATAACCGAAAAAGTTTGCAAAAAATTTGGTATATAGTTCCACCTCACTAAAGTCTTGCAAAGTCGTGACACTTGATGTATACTACACACACCCCTGCGGATATGGAGAGTTGGCCGAGTTGGTCGAAGGCGCGTCACTGCTAATGACGTATAGTCCAAAAGATTATCACTGGTTCGAATCCAGTACTCTCCGCCAAAATGGATTAGAGTAGAACACTTTTTTTCACGACGGTTTCAATTAAAGTGTTCATGTTCGGGTTTTTAAGTTTTCGCTCGTAATCTTGGAATAATTGCTCTTGTGTCGTTTTAATGTATTGTGGTTTCAACTTTGCATTTTCGAGCACATCACGTAAAGATTTTTCAGAGAAAAATTGTCGACTTTGTACTTTGTCAAGAAAGTCAGCGTAAGTAATAAACCCCGTCACATCATCGTATTTAATGTCTGGGCGTTTCAGCTCTGGCTCGTCTATTGAACGCACGACAATAAATGCCTTGCCCGTGTCCTTTAATGTTCGATGTATTTCGTTCAACGCGATTTTTAATTCGTCTTTTGTTAAATAGTGGAACACAAGGCGAGCATAAATAAAATCAAAAGTATTGTCGCCATATTCCCATACTTTACCGCAGTTTTCGGATTTGCAAATTATTTGATTTTTGTTTGGCGATTTTGCGATTATCGCCTTTGTCAATTCAAGACCTTTCACATCAATCGTCGTTGCAATAATTTTCGCTAATGGACATTTTTTCGCCATTTGTAATTCAGCGCTACCGCCCGTAGAAATGCCAATCGAAAGTATGTCTTTTGCCTTGGGGCCAAGTAAATCAAGACCATGCTTTTCGGTTATTGATGGTTGAAAGTCCATACCAAAATGTATCACTTTGTTTTTCTTTTGTAAACCCCGATAACCACCGCAACGCCATTTACAAAAATATATTCACTTTCGTGTTCTACTCTTATCGGTGTTGCTCCGCCAAAATGTTCAACTCGTTGTGATTTTAAGATTTTCAAGTTCCTTTGGGTAATAGTCCTTGTCACACAAATAGATGTCCCATGTTTTATATGGTTTTGCTTTGGTAAAACCGTATTTGGCGAATGCGGAAATTGACGCACTGTTACTGGGATTAATGCACATACTTTTGGCAAAGCCTTTCGATTTATCAAACATTATTCTTGCCAAATATTTGGCGTATCCTTTCCCACGGTATTTTGGGAACGTGCAAGCCTCCAAAAAATGCACTCCGTCTTTATTAAACCAATGCTTTGCGTAATCTATAAAGCAACAGCCAATCCATTCGTCATCGTCAAGCAACACCCAACCTTTAATATCTTGTTTGGGATTAAGCAAATATCTCGCGTTGCAAAAATCTTCCTTAAGGAATTCAGACTTGGCAAGTTCTTCCCATCTCTTATACTCGCTTGGCAAGAGTTCCCTGTAAAATAATTGTGGGCAAAGGTCTTCACCCAAGATAACTTTGCAATATTCGCCAAAGAAAATTAACAGTTTGTCAAAGATTTTATCCAAATACCCATCCTGAAGATAGATGAAATCACCCGCATACATCCCGTTTTCGTACTCCGTTTTGTTTCCCTTGTGGATATTGTCGGGGAAATTATCTTTCAAGGTGTCATATGCTTGCTTTGTATTATGCTTAAGAAAGTTATTTAATTTGAACAGTAAGTTAAAGGCCTTGTATTTTGGGAACGTTTCAATCACAACTCGGCTGTCTTTTCCAATCAATTCGCTTGAAAAAGTGAAAAACTCTTTAAGACCGAAATCTTTTTGCTTGTACCCAAGGTCAGTGCATACAATCAACATACAGCGCATTATTTCAACAGCAATCTTTTGTATGTATTGAAAGAAAAACGATTTTAATATGTCGGCTATCTTTCGTTGCTCGATGTATCTTGCTTTCTCTTTATTGAACAACATCCCATCCATCTCGTATGGGTTGTCGTCGCAACCTTCATAAGGAGATTTAAAGCAGCCAAGATACAATTTCGGATTCGGCTCCCCTACTATAGGATAAGGTGCGGCATACTTGTCGTATTTTCGCGTTTGTTGTTTGTCGAACTCGATGAATGGTTTGATGTTTTCAACCCAATCAGTCTTCAAATTTTTGATACAGTCCCTAAAAATGCTGTACCGATTCGACTTCTTGTCTTGTGTTTTTTCTTTCATATATGGTTCGCTCACTTCCCGAAAACGGCTTCTTCGTATTTATCAAGCATCAAATCGGCATTTTCTTTTCTATATTGACGGCATTGAGCGCAATTCGCCTTATGGGTTTTGTCCTTTGTTGCGACCTCGTCTTCCAAGTTGCTAATCGTAACCATGTACTTTTTCAAAACAGCCCTGTCTATCGGGTTCAAATAATGGAACTTGCCCTTGATGGTTGCAAGGCGCAAACCCTCTTGCCATATCTCTTCCCCTTCCTTACACATTCCCATTTTGCTTGGATCCTTATGCTTTTATGAAATTGTAACTGCATTTAAAGCCGACGGTTTTGTTGGTTTTTGAAGTGTAGTAAGACGCCGTGAGGACAAGAACATCGTCCCAGCGATATTCCAGTTCAAAAAAGATAAACCAAGCCTCTTGGTCGCCTATGGCATTAAGACTTATTACACAATCGTCCCAAGCACCGTTTGGTATGTATTGACGTTGGACTTTTAACTTATTACCTGCATCAACATAACGGGTGGATTGGCCGTCGGTAAGGCCTGCCTGCAACGGCGTCAATGCCCTTAGATCGTCGTGCGGGTTGAATGCCACGTTTGACAACGAAACCGCATTATTTGCACCGATTGTTATTTTTGGCGTCATGGTCATACCTTGAAGATAAGCGTTTCTTACGTAGGCAGGCAAGTTTCGAGTCGGAGGGATATCGTTATAACCGCCCAAATAAATAATGGTAGTCGAGTAAGCCGAGGCATCGCCCTCGCCAAGGTCAAGCACGTAAAGGCCAGTTGGGATTTCTTCGTCACCGGTTTCTTCTTCACCGCCTTTTTTTCCGAAGTTACACGCCGCAAGCGTCAGCACGCACGGCACAAGGACCAAGAATACCAAAAACATTTTAAATCTTTTCATGTCTTAATTTTACACCCAAAATTTCTTTTTGTAAACTGTTTCGCGAAATAGTAGACATTAATCCCTTATGGCAATATAATAGTAGTATGAAAATTTTTCTTGTAGTTTCCCGGACCTTTTACAAAGAAGTCCATAACGTAAAAACAAGGCTTGAAGAACTTGGACACGAGGTTATTGTTCCAATCCTTTACGGTAATTTAATCGCGGACGAAGTCGCACATGCGGCGGGCGCCGAAAAATACGCCGAATTCCGTCGTAAAGTCATCGCAGCGGGCGACAGAGCAATTTCGGACTCGGATGCAGTTCTGTGCCTTAACTTTGACAAAGGCGGTACAGCGAACTACATATCAAGTGATATGTTCAGCGAACTTTTGCAAGCCTTCGAACGCAAAAAGAAAATCTTTTTATGGAGTTACATCCCCGACGGCGTCCTGCGCGACAGCATCCTTGCATGGAACCCAACCGTTATAAAGCGGAAAATATCCACGATCGGAATCGCCGAAAACTTCAAACCTAAACCCGCCGATAAAAAGCCCACGCCTAAGCCAGCCAAGCCCGTAAAAGAAGCCAAACCTAAACCCGCGAAGGAAGTCAAACCCACGGCGAAGCCCAAGTCCGAAAAACCGAAACCTGCCCCGAAACCGACCGCCAAGCCCATAAAAGAAACCAAAACGAAATCCGCACCCAAACCCACAAAGCCTGCGGATAAAAAACCCGCCCCAGTAAAAAAAGTTAAGAAGTAATTTACAAATTCTTTTTCAGATGTTGCGTGTAATAAAAAACATACTGTTGGGCGACGCCTGCGTATTTACCGAATGTCGAAAAGTTTATGCCGTGTTCTTGCGCCTTTTCGATCCAAGTATCCACGGGCGCGACATCAAGGCGGTGGAACGCGAACAACATGACACAGTCGGCGACCTTTCGCCCAACACCCGATATTGACATCAAGGTCTTTCGTAATGCTGTGTTGTCAAGTTTGCAAAGTTCCGCATAATCAAGGCCTTTCAGTTGCTTGACGGCTTTGGCCAAATATGGCGCGCGGTAACCGCATCCCATGTCGGTAAAATCTTTTTCCGTGTATTTGTCAAGGTTGTTAAAGTCAATCTGCTCTATCGTTTTGGAAAAGCGTTTGATGTTGTTGTTCGCCGAGATTATAAAAGATACGACGCATTGGGTGAAAGGTTGGCGCAAGATGCGTATCCCCGCGCCCGCCGCAATCGCGGGGACAAGTTCGGGGAAGCGGGACAGTTCGCGATTTATGGTATCGTAATCCGTGTCCATATCAAAATAGTGCCAAAACCAATCGGGGGTACTCTCGGGCGGGTCGGTGAATATTTGACCGCTGTTTCTGATTTTGTACCAATCCAAATTATTTTCTTCACAAAAAGTTTTTGCGTTCACTTTTTTCATTATACATGTTAAAATAGTTCGTGGCAAAAATTCTTGACGGCAAAGTATTGGCCGAAAAAATCAAAAGTGAACTTAAGACCAAAGCAACGGTGTTTCAAAAAAAACACGGCCGGAAGTGTGGCCTTGCGGTTGTGCTTGTGGGCAATGACCCCGCAAGCGAAATTTACGTGGCCAACAAAGAAAAGGCCTGCGAAGCCGTGGGCATTGCGTCAATCATCCACAAATGCAAAGACAATATAAAACAAGACAAATTGCTAGAGTTAATATCAAGTCTTAACTCCGACAAGAACATCGACGGAGTTTTGGTACAACTGCCCTTGCCCAAACATTTGGACAGTGCGAAAATTGTGGGCGCTGTAGCCCCCGCAAAGGACGTGGACGGCTTTTGCGCAGCCAATGTCGGCAATCTTTCATTTGGGGCGCCTTGCGCAATACCCTGCACGGCCCGCGGATGTTTGGAACTTGTTAAATCGACTGGGATCAAACTTGCGGGCGCCCACGCGGTCGTCATAGGCCGTAGCAACATCGTAGGCAAGCCTGTGGCTCAACTTTTGCTGAACAACGACTGTACCGTGACTGTTACCCATTCAAAGACCCGCAACTTGGCCGACCTTACACGGACGGCGGACATCTTGGTCGCGGCGGCAGGTTGTAAACATCTTGTTACCGCCGACATGGTAAAGCCTGGCGCCGTCGTAATCGACATCGGCATCACCCGTGCGGACGGCAAAATCTTTGGCGATGTGGACTTTGACAGGGTTCGCGACGTGGCGGGCTATATCACTCCTGTACCTGGCGGAGTCGGGCCCATGACTGTTGCAATGTTACTTAAAAATGTCCTTGAAACTGAAAATCACATATGATATAATGTGTGTACGCACTTGTGGTGAAATGGATATCACGGAAGTCTACGGAACTTTTATTTCAGGTTCGAGTCCTGACAGGTGCACCAAAGAACATATCCCATTTGTACCCAGTAATGAACTTGTTTTTCATGTGGTAATATGCTACCATGTTACATGGTATTGTATTTATCTTCATATAAATTAGGCAATCGAACTGACGAATTAAAACACTATGCCCAAACGCACAAAAAGATTTTGTTAATTGCGAACTCTCGTGATCACTTTACAGATTTGGAGCGGATAGAAAAAGGCGTATCAGTAGACGAAAAACAATTAAGCGAACTTGGATTTGAAGTAACGCGATTGGATTTACGAAAATTTTTTGGCAAGCAAAAAGACCTAGAAAAATTTATTGCAAAATACAATGGCTTTTATGTAATTGGCGGAAATACTTTTGTTTTGCGCAAAGCATTTGCTTTAAGCGGTATGGATAATATTCTTTTATCGTTTTGGAGCTATCCAAATTATTTGTATATTGGCTACTCCGCAGGAATTTGTGTTCTATGCGAAGATTTACACGGGCTTATCCTTGTTGATGAACCCGGGGGTGACCCGATTTGGAATGGTCTGGGATATATTCATCCGATTTATTTGCCACATTATAGAAGCGACCACCCTGAAAGCAAGATGGTTAACGATTGTGTTAAATATTGCAAAGCACACGATTTACCGTACGAAACGCTTAAAGACGGCGACGTAAAAATATTAAACTCACATACTTGGAAAAGGGGTTCTTAACATAAACGTACACATATATGGGTACTTTTGTGTTATGATAGACAATACAATAGAGTCATATGTGTCTTTCGGCAAAGTCTTTTGTGGCGTCAAGTGTGGCCTTGCCGTTCACATCAAGATGCTCAAGTTTCGTTGCATAGCATGCCTTTCCAGAACTTAAGGTTTCAAGCGAATGGTCAAAAGAATATTTAGCGCAAGCAATATTTTTGGAGATGGCCAGAGAACCAAGAGAACCGTAAAAATGTTTGTAACAATCAATGGGCAAATCAAAATCCCCCGCATTACACATATCGACATCATCAAGACAATGCTTGTATTTTCCATTGTCAAGCCCGCTTTTCAAGTCTTCGATATATGGAATAGCACTATCCACACGTTGTTCTAATATAAAGTTATCCAGGGTGTAATCAGTAATAGAAGTGGTATCAATCTTGAGGTTGTTTAAATAATCAAGCAAATATGCTTCAGAAGCGCGAGGCAAAATTTCGCGGGCCCAAGTGCCAGTTAAGCACCTTTTGTTCATGTAGACGTGCGTCAACTCATGCACAAGGGAATCAAGAGCATTCAACAAGTCATCGCTTCCATTAATCATTATCTCGGTTTTGTCACCATCATAACTAACGCCAGAACTGCAACCAAGAACTATCTCTCGACGTCTTTTTGCGTTCTTGTATTCTTTATTAAGCAAAGGGCTATACCCTGGTAGTGTTTCTTTGGCCAGATAAAACAAATCTTTAAGTTTGACTTCATCGCCGTATTCGTTTTCTTGTGGCTTTAACTTTTGAGTACGCAAAAATTGCGTAGCCGGCAAATAAAGATTCAAGACCCGCTTCAACGGGGTTGGGTTTGTTACAATCATTTCATTCCTTTGTATTATTTATATCACGTTTTACCCCGGAAGTCAATGACGAAACTGTTGCATTTGTTGATTTTTTGTGGTATATTGAAAAAAATGGAGGGTATATGAGCCAATTATTCAAACACGAAGAAGCAGCAAAATTCAGCGAAGAATACAAAGAAAACCTATGCAGTCAAAAAAGGACGAAGTTGGCCGTTGCCCTTGGTACCGATACTGCCACGATAGAGGTGTCATGTAAAAAGCCAGGAAACTGCCGAGCACATCACGGAAAGTGCTATGTAATTGAATGCACCGATGCAATAAACCAAGCAATAAACTTGTAATTTTGAAGATACTATAAGTATGAAAAGGGCTTTCGCGGTTTTTGCCGTGGCGATGTTGCTTTGCGGGTGCAGTTCCCGCCCGAACAACAACGGCGTCGCAAATCCAAATTCCGTCGCGCCAAATCCATCAGGCGCGTTTTTGCGTGGTGCTTGGGTAACAACGATTTGGAATATCGATTATCCAAAAGCACCCACAACCGATAGTACGAAACTTAAAACCGAAATCGACCAAATCGTCGCCCGCGCGAAAGGATTGGGCCTGAATGCCCTGTTTTTCCAAGTGCGCCCATGTGCGGATGCGTTTTACAATTCGGACATCTTCCCGTGGTCAAAGTGGCTTACGGAAACACAAGGCCTTGCGCCCAGTAACGCCTTTGACCCGCTTGAATACATAATCGGCCGTGCGCACACGCACAACATACAACTTCACGCGTGGATTAACCCGTACAGGGTGACGGCACTTGCCACGGAAAAACTTGTTGCGACGCATCCTGCGCGACTGGCTCCAGAATTGACAATCAACGTCGACGGCAAGTTGTATTGGAACCCAGGCGAGCCCCATGCGCGAGATTTAGTCATCAATGGCGTGCGCGAAATTGTCGAAAACTATGCGGTCGACGGGATTCACTTCGATGATTACTTTTACCCCGAAGGTATCACGACCCACGATTTTGGGACTTGGCTTAACTTCGGCGACGGCGATAACATTGCGGATTGGCGAAGAAGCAACGTCGACCAACTTGTCCATGACACGCACAAAGCCATTAAAGAAATCGCCCCTGGTGTCGTTTTTGGCGTATCGCCAAGTGGCATCTGGGCCAACAAAAGCCACAACGGCCTTGGAAGTGACACCCAAGGTTTTGAATCGTACTACGAGATTTTCGCCGACAGCCGTGGCTGGGTGAAAAAGGGCTTTGTCGATTACATCGCCCCGCAAATCTATTGGCGTACCGGCCAATTGGGAAGTGACTTTCAAATAATCCTTGATTGGTGGCGCGACGTTGTTGAGAGCACCACCGTCAAACTTTACACGGGGATTGGAGCATACAGGTACTTCGGAGCAAATGAATACGAAACGCAAAAACAACTTGCCACCGAAATCGGAGACGGGTTCATAATGTTTTCATTCGGCGATTTGTAGGGCTTTTTCGGCCTTGCGACGCTTGAGTTTGTTTTTATCGAACATCTAGTAATGTCAACCTATTTATAGGCGCCGGTTATGTGAAGACCGCGAGCCTTTGCATAAATGTACGACGAAAGAGGCCTGTCAAGCGAGTCCATGCTGTGAGTTGCAATTTTGGGGTCGGAGCCAGATTGGACGACAAGCAAACTGTGCCCGAACTTTGTGCCGTCAAATGATAGTTGGATGATGTCGCCAACTTCAAGGCTTTCGATTGGAGTTTCAACCGCAACAGGGCCACGGCCTTGCTTGGGACGCATCAGAAACTGGTACAAATATTCTACGCCCGAAAAACTTGCCGAACGCAACTTTGGGCTTTTATAAAACCAACCAAACGGGTTGCTGTAATTCATTGGCATGCCACCCGCGACAACGCATTGGCATATAAAATTCGTGCAATCTCCGCCCAACTTTGAAAAGTCCATATAGCGCGGATTCCTCCGAAATGCCCAAGTGCGGGCATAATTCACGGCCTCGGCACGGTTGTATGTAATGTCCATGGTTCATGTTATGAAATACTATTTACAAATAGTGACAATATCTGTTATATAACTTGCATGGAACTTGTAGACCAAATTATTAAATACACAACGTTGGGTGTCGGGATTTTGGCGGGCTATCAAATCGTGTTGCTGTTAATCGGGCTTTTTTTCAAGGCTCGGATTTGGCCCGAAACCGATGTACGTTCAAACTTTGCGGTGTTGATTCCC
Source organism: Christensenellaceae bacterium (assembly GCA_031256235.1). Taxonomy (GTDB): domain Bacteria; phylum Bacillota; class Clostridia; order Christensenellales; family UBA1242; genus WQSK01. The sequence continues at coordinate 14,605 of JAIRQZ010000032.1, forward strand.
GCACGCAACGAAGAGAAGGTTATCGGGAATCTTATCGAAAGCATCCAAAAACAAAACTATCCCCAGGCCAAAATAACTATCTTTGTAATTGCCGATAATTGCCAAGACAAGACGGCCGAAATCACAAGGAAGATGGGCGCAGTTGCTTACGAACATAATGACCCGACACAACAAAGGCGCGGTTATGCTCTTGATTACGGGTTGCAATGCATTAAAACCGACTATGCAACCGAGGCCCAACCAAATGGTATACTTGCATTTGACGGGTACTTTATGTTTGATGCTGATAACTTGTTGGACCCGAATTTTGTGCTTGAAATGAACAAAGCATTCCAAAATAAAAAGTACGGGTACTTTATGTCATACATCCATTCAAAAAACATCGACACTTCATTCATTTCCTCTTGGTCAAGCAAGCAGGCATATGTGAATAACTCTGCCACAAACAGGCCGACGAATATTGTAAGGCACAGCCCCCGTTTGCGTGGGCCTGGTGGTTTGGTACGTGCAGAGTACTTAAGCAAGGGTTGGCTTTGGCCGAATATCACCGAGGATTGGGATTTTTCATTCCACCATATATCAAGAGGTGTACGTGGTGCATATGTCGAAGCAGCACAGTTTTACGACGAACAGGCTAACAATTTGAAGATACTTTTGCGTCAACGAAAAAGGTGGGAAAAAGGTCACATCCAGGTTTGGCTTTGGTATTGTCCGATGCTTTTTTGGGGCATGCTTTGGAACAGGGGCCTAGCCCGAAGATTCAGTTGTTACGACCAACTAATATGCGGATTCCCAACGGGCTTGCTTTCGCTTTTCATGGGATTTTTGTACCCGCTTGCGACTACAATCTATAATGTTGTAACGGGCACAAGTTCATGGCTCACAATGGCAACATGGGTTGGGACTTACTTTGCCATTGTATATGCGCAAGACTTTGCCCGCTCTTTCGTTGCAATTATACGCGAGCGCAAACGAATTAGATGCAAGACCCGAAAACTTTTTGCCCGTATGTTCTTTTGGCCTTTTATCGCAATAATGTTGCAATACAACACTTTGGTTGCGTACATCATCCCTATCAAATGGAAAGTCATCCCGCACACCGAAGACAAGAAAATCGAAACAATGAACAAACAATCTTTGATTTTCGAGAGGACGAACAAAAAGGTTGACTAAATTTTTTCAAGGCTGTATATATTAAGATATGAAATTCAAGTTCAATTTACAAAAGTTTCCTTTAAGCCAAATTTACCAAATGGTTGCCGCGGTCTTGTTTTTAATCGGTGCCGTGTTCATGCTGTTCAATACCTTTGCTGACAAAGTATGGGCCTTTTGGACTGGGCTTGGGTTCGCGTTGGCGGCGTCCGTGGCTTATATCATGATGGTCATCGAGGCCAAACGCGTTTTGCAAAAAAAATTGACAGATTCGTCATATTCCGACAAAAAAGATAATACGATAGTACATGAAAAAAATGAGACTAAAACTGAAACTCCCGAAGATAAGCCTGCCAAAACTAAAACTACCAAAACTAGGTCGTAAGTTTTTCCTTGGCAAAAAGTTCCTTGTTTGCGCTGGACTTGCCGTCATTGTTGCGGTCGGTAGCGTAATCATACTTAATGGCATACAGAAAGACAATCTTTATAACACTGCATTGAAGAACGTTGCCGAGGCGCGATATTACATGAAGAGCGCGAAGGGTGGCAATACAACCGTTCAATTCGTGGTTGGGAAACGCGAGAACCCTTACAAACAAGACGGTGTTACCTCGGCCCCGACGGCGTTTGCGCTTGTCAATGTTACAGGAGATGACACACTTAAGGCTCTTTCGCAAATCGAGGGAACAATCAACATTGGACAAGACCAATTCCCCGTCACGCTTTTGCAAAACCCTTACAACCCATTGAACTTTTCGTGTGATATCGTCAGCCAGATTAATCGCGAGGTCAGCCCAAGTGAAGATGTCGAATTGACTTTGTTCATCACAGACAGCAAAACGTCAACGTACTTTAAGTTGGAAAATGCTTTCGGCGAAGACGCAATTTCGTGGGACAAGGCTTTGCAGGTTGCGACCGCGAAGGTCGGCGACAAATTGAAAGGCCAGGCGTTTGAATCATACATAACAATCATGGACAATGTCGCGCAAGACAGCGGTGCATTTTGGTACGTACAGTTCATCACGGGCGAAGGCAAAACACATTATTGCGTTGTTGCCCCCGACGGAAGCGCGATTTCATAACGAAACATTTTAAAAAAGCCCCGAAGGGCTTTTTTTATTTGATGATTTTGGAAACAACACCCGAGCCAACTGTTTTGCCACCTTCACGGATAGCGAAACGAAGACCTTGTTCAATAGCGATGTCGGTGCCAAGTTTGATTGTCATCGAAACGTTGTCGCCAGGCATAACCATTTCAACGCCTTTTGCAAGTTCGATTGAACCTGTAACGTCGGTTGTACGGAAATAGAATTGAGGACGATATCCGTTGAAGAACGGTGTATGACGGCCACCTTCTTCTTTTTTCAATACATAGACTTCGGCAGTGAATTCGGTGTGCGGTGTGATTGTTTTTGGAGCCGCAAGAACTTGACCGCGCTGGATGTCTTTGCGCTCTACGCCACGAAGAAGTAATCCCGCATTGTCACCACAAATTGCGGAGTCGAGGTTTTTACGGAACATTTCAATGCCTGTAACGGTGATGCCAGCCTTTTTAGATTGCATACCGACGATATCAACGATTTGACCGACCTTAAGTTCACCGCGTTCGATACGGCCTGTTGCAACTGTACCACGGCCTGTGATTGTAAAGACGTCTTCAACAGGCATAAGGAATGGCTTGTCTTTGTCGCGGGCAGGTTCTGGGATGAAACTGTCCAATGCGTCCATAAGGTCTTGGATTGGTTTGCATGCGGCGTCGTCTTTTTTGCCTGCACCAGCCGCAGCAAGGGCTTTGGCAGCAGAACCGCGGATGATTGGGGTTTTGTCGCCAGGGAAATTGTACTTTGTAAGAAGTTCACGGATTTCCATTTCGACAAGTTCTTGGCTGTCGGAATCGGCAAGGTCACATTTGTTCATAAAGACTACGATATATGGAACACCGACTTGGCGGGCAAGCAGGATGTGTTCGCGTGTTTGAGGCATAGCGCCGTCCGTTGCGGCAACAACCAATATTGCGCCGTCCATTTGAGCCGCACCTGTAATCATGTTTTTAACATAGTCAGCGTGGCCCGGGCAGTCTACGTGCGCGTAGTGGCGTTTGCCTGTTTCGTATTCTACGTGTGATGTGTTAATCGTAATACCACGTGCTTTTTCTTCGGGAGCCTTGTCAATGGCATCATACGCCATGGCTTGGGCGTTACCCAAAAGCGAGCAATATGTACAAATCGCCGCGGTCAAAGTTGTCTTGCCGTGGTCAACGTGTCCGATTGTACCTACGTTTACGTGTGGTTTACTCCTATTAAAATTCTCTTTTGCCATTTATAAAACCTCCTTTGGCAATGATATTTACCAATGTACAACACTTATTTTAAAGTGGCAAGTCTTTTTTTAAAAATTTTATGATGCCGATTGTGTAAAGTGTTGCCCCGATGACGAACATCGCGACGAATTGCGCCCAAAAGATATTGTCAAGCGCGATTATCTTGCCCGTGTTGAACAAAGTGTTAAGTGAAAGGTTGCGAAGGAACTTAAACTCCTTGATATTCGACAGCATGTCAAAGACGGTGAAGGCTACGGGGACTCCTGCGCTTATAATCATGCTGTAACCACTTTTATTGAACCAACAACTTGCGAAAAACGTTATTCCGCTTATGGCAAAGGCGTACAAGAACAGTCCCAGCAACATTGCAACAAACCTTCCGAAAGGCAGTTCTTTTCCAGTCGCAGCGCCCGATATCAGGCCGAATAGTCCGACCATTACGACCATAGCCAAGATTGCGCCCGCATAGAAAAGTGCCTTTGAAAATATAATTTGCTTGCGGGTCGTGGGGGTGTTAAGGGTGAAACTCATGGTTCCGCGGTCGATCTCGTTGACGACAAGTTTATTTCCGACGACTACCGCAAAAATTATAAGCATAATGTTCATGTTGGAAAGCATTTGTCCGTAAAGGTCGAGCAAGGTCATAACAGGCCTGCCGTTGTGATTTGGGACGTCTCGGGCGGCAAACACGGCCATTACGACCATAAAAAAGCACAATATCCCAGTAAGAATCGTCCAAAGTTTCCAGTTACCCTTGGCGCTTTGGCGAAGAATATGTTTAGACAAGATTTTGTTATGCATCTTGAACCTCCTGTTTATAAAATCCCATAAAGTACTTTTCCAATGTGAATTTGATTTCGCTTATGTATTCAAGTTTGTACTTTGCGACTGCAGTCAAAAATTCGTTAATTTGTCCATCGTTGACAAGCACTTTCACACGGCTTTTTTCAAAGTTTTTTTCCGTGAACTCATAGTTTAATTTGGCAAAACTTTGAGCATCGGATTTTGATTTAAATCGGATTTCGAATTCTTTGTCTTTGCGATGTTCGATGTCTTTCATAATCACGCTTGCGATTATTTTGCCTTGTTTGATAATTGCCACGCGGTCACAGGTCTTTTCTACTTCTTCAAACATGTGGCTTGACATGAATATTGTATTACCTTTTGCTTTTTCGGCGGCGATAAGGTCACAAAATTTGGCCTGCATCAATGGGTCAAGCCCAGATGTAGGTTCATCCAAGATTAGAATCTCGGGCTCGTGCATGAATGCGATGACCAATGCGATTTTTTGCTTCATGCCTTTTGACATGCGCTTTAATTCGCCGTTGGCTTTAAGTTGAAAATAATCGCAAAGTTCTTCGGCGCGTTTCAAGTCGATTCCGCGCATCTTTGCGATTTCTTTTATGAATTGCCAACCTGTCATGTTTTGCGGATAGTTTATTTCGCCACTTATATACCCGATGTGCCGTTGCGCCATGGCGGGATACTTCCAGCAATCAAGGCCTTTGATTTCCGCACCGCCACTTTGCGGTCGGGAAAAGCCGAGCAGGTGGCGTATTGCCGTGGTCTTGCCCGCCCCGTTGGGTCCAAGGAATCCAAAAACTTCGCCTTTTTTTACCTCAAGCGAGACGTCAAAAACGCCACGGGTTTGCCCATAGTCTTTGGTCAAGTTTTTGACGCAAATAACATTTTCCATGTCGAATTATTGCACGCGGAAAGCCGAAAGTCAACTGAACGACATTTTGTATTTGGTCGCGTCGGTGCTTTTGAACCCGTTGGTGTCGTAATATCTTCGCAAGGCCAGCAATGTGCCTGCATAATCTCCAAGTCGCTTTTCAAAGGCCGCCAACGTTGCGGGGGACGGCGCGGTGGCGCTTGTATTGGTTTTGAAAGTTTTTAAATCTGTGGTTGAAAATTGTAAACTTGGGTCATCGAAGTCGTACCCGTAAAACAAGCCGTTATAAAAGCCTATCGCAACCGACACATCACGGAAGTCGCGCCAATCTTTTGCGACGCCGTGGTCCATTCGTGCAAGTACCGAGTTACCCAGTGTAAAGTTGCTGTTGGTCTGGACATTGAACAGGTGGCAAACGGTTTTATAGACATCGTTATTGCTTGCAAAGCCCGTGACTTTGCGACCGTTATAAAGCGGGCCTGGGGCGTCACAGTCATTGTCATTTATTACAGCAAGGTCTTCTGGATTGTAAATCATCATGGAAAGTTTCTCGCCTATGGGCGATTCGGTGCCGTTCGTGGTAAGCACACTGCCCTTTTCGACATTCCGAGCATTGTTGTATGTCATGTAATCATAGTGGTCGGAATAAAACACAAGCGCCGTGTTTTCAATCAAGTTGGTATCGTAAAGATGGTCAAGCAGTAGCCCCACGGCCTTGTCGTATCGATGAAGGCCAACAAGATATGTCCAGCACGCGGCCTTTACGTCAAGGTTGGTGCTTTCAAGTTTCGGGAAGTCCACCAAAAGTTCGGCGTAGTTATTATTGATAAAATCAAGCGAGTCTTGATAGGCTGGGATTGTTTCGATTTGGTTGGTGGCTGTGTTTATCCATGTATGGGTCGAGCCATAGTGATTTCTTTGCGAACTGAAGTGCGGGGCGTGTGTCGAGATGTTTAGGACGTAACTGAAAAATCGTGTGTCTGTGGGAGCGATGTCATTAAGAGCCGCGCCCATAAATAACGCATCGTCGTTGTTCGGGAACAACGGGTCAATGTCGGGAAGCGACGGGTCGATTGTCTTGTAATATTCAAGGTCGCGGATTTGGTCAAAGCCAAGGGCGTCGCGGAAGAACCATTTGCGGGAATAAAACTCCTCTGAAAATGGGTGATAGGCTCCAATCTTTATGGGGGTTGTTGTGCCTTGGCGGGTGTTGGCTTCCTCGAAAGAGCGACGGAAAATGTTGGGCATTGACTGCGGGACCTTAAGGTTCGGGTAGTCGCGCCACATCTCGGCCCCGCTTGCATACCCTCCCGTAAGTGCCGTAAATTCGGTAAAGCAGGTACGTTCGATGGCGTGATATCCGTCGACCCATGTGGACATGTTGCGGACCTTCCACAAATTTTCGGTTAAGACTGGGTGTATGCCCGCAAATTCCGTTGTTTCCATCATAAGCATAATCAAATTGTGGTCGGCATCAAGCATAAGCGGATTATCGTCTTCGTCCACATATTCGTCATAGTATGTCGCTCCGTCCAAGACCCCGCTTGACACGGGATAGGCTTTCATACTTTTAAGTCCGAACAGGCTTAACAAGTTGTTAAAATAATACACTGGCGAGCCGAAACTGTACAGGACCCTGTTACGGTTCGTAAGGTACTTTAAAGAAAAAATCGGGTCGGTAAGTTTTTCAAGATTGCTCATATTCTTTGTTTTGTCTACCGCAAGCAAATGTGTGAACAGCCCTGCCACGACAAACATTACGGCCGCGCCAACCGCGCCAAGTTTTCGCAACGAGAAGCCAGCCTTTACTTTTCGAAACTTTATCCCAATGTAAATGCAAAGACCGACGAACCATGCCACGATAAGGCTTAACGTCAAATAGTGCCATGTGCCGTCGTATTTGGCGGTGCCTTGGCCCGCCTTGATTTCACGGAAACTTCGGAGCGTTTCGAATATGAACATCTCGGTCAAATTATTAAAGGCAATCAAATTCGCCACAGTTGTAACCATTTGGACCGTTATGCAAGTGCAAAGTATGCCTATTTGTGCCCATCGGTTAGGGATGCAACTTATCGCGCCTGCGAAGGCAAGCAGGAATAAAAACGAGACTCCGTAATACATTGGAAAACGCACGCCGATTATTATGAACATCGACATGTCCATCGCGAAAGACGTGATGATATATGCAAGCGGTATGGCCGCGGTTCCCCAAAAGGACCTTTTCATATATTTATATATCACAAAAAATTACAAAAAGTCAATATCGGGTCAAAACCCGAATTGCGCAGTCGTCCACGTCGCCTTGGGCAGGTTTGTTATGATTCCGTAAAGGTTTGAAAGGCCTTTGGTTTGTTCGTCATATGTTCCCGTCTTCATTATGTCGTTGTTTTTCAAAAGCATTACGCTGAAGGCAAACACTGTGCCCGCATCTCCTGCATCTACCGCAGTTGTGATTGACATATAGTACGCACTTCCCGCAACGCTTGGTTTGCTTGGATGGCGTAAAACTTCGTCGCCGATTTCAACCACATTGGCAACTACATTATTGTTGTCAAATGTGTCGACCGAGATAAATGGCAGGTTGATAAAGTACCCTGCTTGGCCTTCGACGCGCAGTTTGACGTCGTCGTATGCTGGGACATTCATGATACGCGCAAGTTCGCTCGACGCAATTTTGGTGATGTTAAGTTTGTCCATGCCTCCTGGAATTTTCATAATCGGGAAAACAAGTTTTAATGAATCTACCCACGTAAAATAGCAGTTGTTGGCGCCCAAGACCCTGTAATGTGTTCCCGACCAATCATCGTTTGCAAGCATTGCCGAGGTACAGATATCGTAAAAGATATTATTTTTGGAAACCACAAAGTTTCCGCACGAAAGTGAAACCCTTTGTGGCTTTTCCGTCTTTTTGTCGGCTTCAAATTGTTTCTTTTCCACCCTGCCGATTGCGCTGTAGGCTTGGACCTCCGAGCCCATACCCATTCCCGTACTTCCGCCCCTTTGTGTTTGGTCGTTGTCCTGGCCTCGGCCGTAAATTCCCGCAAAGCCTGCGTATCGCAAGATACACGATTCCACGACAATCGGGCGTTCCCTGTGCGGTACATAGTTGGCGCCCACAAGGATAAGGCCTTTTTCAACATAACAGTTTATTACGCGGATATTTTGCACGTATTGGTTGTCTTTCCATGCCTTTGCGTTTCGGTCCCATGCTTGGCCTTGGTTAAAGCCCCATGCCCCACCCGCAAGGCCCGAGGTTCCAAGGACGCTTATTGTTTTATATTCGTTCAAAAGGGGTTCGACACCGCCTGGTTTTACTATATTTTCACCGATAAGTCGGACATTGTCGATTGTTGTGTTATTGGAAAGCATATAGAACGCAAACTTGTCGCCCCAGCCGTGGCCGTCACGGAAGGACTCGCCCTCGTGCGCGACGCCGATGTCTTTTCCGTTTTGTTCTTGCCAATCATTGCCGTGGACATTGCGGTATTTGCGTTCGGAGTTTTGTGCGTAAGGTGTGGCGTCCAAAACATAGCCGTTTCCAAATACGTTGCCAAAGAACCATGTGCCCTCGGCCCAGGTTTGCATATTGGCGCGCAGGACGATATCGCGGTAACGATATGACGGACTCCAACGTTCAAATTCTTTGAAGATTGTACCGACATAGTTACCGCCGATTGCCATATAGTCTGCGCCAAGCGGGTTTTTGCCCGTGGTCATGAATTGGCGCGACAGCATCTTGGGGTAACTTGACGCCGCCGAAGCATTATAGTATTGCGATAGTTGGTTGGCAGGGATTGGGTTAATGTTGGGGTCGTCCGCGACACCGTTCAATATGTAATCAAGTCGAGCGGCTTTTTCTATGGCTTTTACTTGGTCAAAAGTATAGCAGTTTATCGCGTCGCGAATGTCGTAAGTGTATTCAAAGAAAGCGCTTGATTGTGAAAAGTCGGGGGTGCCGTCTTCGTTGAATTTGGCGGTACCGTCGACGTGCAAGATGCGTTTGCCTGCTTGTTTGAATTTCAAGTTCAAGGTTCCCGGCACGCCTTCTTTGTTAAGGACCTCTTCAATGTCCATTACCGAATCGGGCATGGGCAATCGGTTGCCCGCTTCGTCGTACAAGCCGATATCAAGGGCGATTTTTTCTTTGTACCTCCATGCCAAGTCGACCGTGTCACCACTTAAAATTTCGGCACCTGTTTTATCCAAGTCCTTCAGCCCAAACATGCGACGCTCGCCAAGGCCAGATTCATAAGGCTCCAAGTTTTGGTGCCTGAACGAATACAGTGTTTTAAATTCGGATTCGCCAATATCGCGCATGCTTACTTCAAAGGTGCGTTTCTCAAGCCTGTTGCTTCCGTTGATGTTGGCCACAAAGATGATTGTAGCCCATTGGTCCCCGTCGTCTTTTAATGGAGCAAGCGAAAAACGCCAGCCGTTCGTACCCGTCGGGAAACGCACGGTCGCGATTGAAAAGTCGGTGGGATTGCCTTTTTTGTCTAGAAACTGGCCACCCGTGGAACGAATCGCGGTGTACGAGCCCGACTCTGTCTCCATGGATTGGATTTGCCAATCGACGGTATAGTTGGGGTTTTCATCTTCGTCAAGGTCGTCACTTATTATTTTCGGAAAGTTGTACTCGCGACTTTCCGAGCCCGAATAAGTGATTCGCAAATAGTCACGCTCAAGTTCATATTTGAATCTTTGTTGACGGCTTATCACCTTCCCGCAACCCGAAAACAACACACTTGTTGTCATCATAAGAATCGCCATTAAAAATATTGAAAACTTTTTCATATTGTCACCCCATATATTATAAGCGTTAATTGTCTTTGACTTCCCGCCATTATATCAATGGTTAATGTTCGCAGGTCTTGACGCAGACCCTGTAACATGCCGTGCGAATTTATAATTGCGGGCGGGTCGTCATTCGGCGTCGTTCCGTTGCGATAGTTGCATTGCAGGTCGGCGAATTTTGATTTGGCGGGTTGCATGCGAACAAACTTTTTCAAGTCTATGTCCATGCCAATGATAATCGGGTCAATATACCATGTCGAATGGTCATCGCTTTCAAAAAAGACGTCGCTTCCGTTGTTGCGGAACTCGGAATAAAAGACCCCGCCTTTTGTTTGAAGTTCGGTAGGTATCCAAACGCGTTGAATCTCGACAAAGGCAATCTCGCGCCCAACGAAGCCCGCTACCAAAGTTATGACCATTGCTATCATGACCGGGATTATAAGGATTAGGATAAGAATCATTTTTTTCATGGCTATTGCTCCATCCTATAGTAACGCTTTGGCCCATGCAAAAACAAAAGCAGAAACGACACAAGCGCAAACGTGCACGAAAGTGGCAGATATATAAGGCGGTCATAGGTTCCGATTTTGAATATAAATTTGACAAGGCCTCCCATCTCCATGACGCCCGCCATAGTTTCAAACAATCCTCCAAACATCGATACGATGCCCAACAGTGCGCCGACACCAAGTCCCGCGCCCATTATAAGGTTCACGTGGGCGGTGGATTTTACAAGTTCACCGCCGCCGATTTGGTTGCAAAGTGGCTTTCGGATATCAAGGTACATCCCAAGGCATATGTAACCTATGACAAGCGATATCGCCAAACCAAAGATGTATATCGCGTCGGTTACGGGGACTTTCATAATCATGTCGGAAAGGTTGCTTGGCTTGTATGGAAGTGAAATCATTGCTATGGCTACGGCAACCGCGACAAGCACGGGAAAGAATACTATCCCGGCCTTGATTGCGATTTGTTTACGGAACGATACGGGTATAAGTTTTGTATGATAAATGTTGTGGCCTTCACGCGTGATTGCCGACGCCGCAAAAGAACTTGAAACAGGCATCAAAATCATGATAACGAAAAGCGATGCACCGAAAATAAGGTCTTCGGCAAGTTTGGCATTGTATTGTTGGAAAGTTTGGAACGCCGCGACCATGGCGACGCGGTTACAAAAATACACAAGCAACGGAGTCAGCACCACAAGCAACAAAAATTGAAAAGTGTAATTGCTTGAACGAAAGATATTAAGACAGTCTTTTCGGATTGTGGCGAACAAAGGCTTGCTTCGTTTGTAGGGGGCTTTTTTCTTTAGTGCCGACAGCATAGTCCTTTCGTCCATATAGGTTTTATAATAATTGCGCCCTGCGACGACAATTCCGACCGCAAGAAACACAAGCGAGATACCGATGACCGCGATAAGCCCCATGATTGACCAAACAATTCCTTCGTTAAAGACCTTTGCGAAAAGCCATTGCACACCAAAGACTTGGCTTACGAACCGTATACCACCCTGCTTTGACAAAAGCATACGTTCAAGGCCTGCGTTATCCAACAGTGCAAACAGCGTGCCGTTGATGACTTGCATATAACCAATCACCATGCCTATTAACAAACCAAAGTATATAAATGTGGTAAGCATTTGACGGCTTCGCAGGAAATTGACCACACGTTGAACAGGATACATTACCAAGGAAGCCAAGAAGAATGGGAAAAATGGCGCAAGCACAATTATAAATGGAACGAATAAATAATATCCAAAGTTCATTCCGACAGCAGTGCCGAACGCAATCAAAATCGGTAACAGCAGGCACGCGGTAAATATAAGTTCGTTCAAATAGGCAACGATGATTTTCGATATGAAAATTTGTTTGGGCGAAACAGGCCAACGCAAAAGCATCTCGCGATCATTGTTGATATCAAGGGTTCTTATAAGCATCGGTAGCATAAAACACGTTTCAATAGTATGAAAAATCACAAACGAAAAAACCAAAAACGCATGCGAAAGGCCGTGCTTTATAAATTGGTCGGCCAACATACCATAAACAAAACTGAAGCCCACGATCGCGGCAATCGCGATTCCTGCAATGAGCCCAAGTTTGACAATTGTACGCGCTTTGCTTTTGCCACGGGGCATTTTGACACCAGCCTTGAATTGCAGTTTAATCAAGGTCCATATGGACGTCCAAGACGCACGGAAAGCCACCATTTTCGGCGACATGCCTTTCGTTTTGCCCGCGCCACGCGTCATTTTGATGTGTACTCCGCTTTGACTTGCACCGTACCTTTACTTTTTGCCAAGTCGATGGCAAACGTATTCACACAGGGCGCGTCTTTTGTTTTTTCAATAAGGTCGTGTACCATTTTATCAATCTTTTTTACCGTAGCCCGCGATGCGCGGTGCTTGCCGACCTTTTTGGCAAGTTCGGCTTCTTCGTCATTAATTTCCTTGCGCATTTGGTTTTGCAACTCGCCTGCTTGGCGCGTTAATTCCATGAATTCCTTTTCCAAATCTTTGCCTGTGCGGCGATATTCATGCAAGTCTATGTCGGCGATGACAATACCGCCATGGACGATGACCGCCCTGTCGCACATGACTTGGACAGTATCCAAGTTATGGCTACTAAAAAACACGCTGTTGCCTTTTTTGGCGTATTCTTTCATGTATTCTTTGACTTCGAAAATCGATTGTGGGTCAAGACCTACCATGGGCTCGTCAAGAATCCACAACTTTGGCATATGTATAAGCGCGCCGATAATCGAGATTTTTTGCTTCATACCATGCGAATAGGACATGATTTGATTGTTGACCGCATGGCCGATTTTGAACTTGGCGCAAAGCATTTCAAAACGTTCCTTGCGCACATTTTCTTCGACCCCATAAAGGTCGGCGATATAATTCACATATTCAGACCCTGTTAACTTGTCATAAACGGCGTGGTTATCGGGAACAAAGCCAAAGCATTTTTTTGCGTTGTATGGGTCCTTTTTATTATCAAAGCCACAGATTTCAATCTTGCCACTTGTGAACGGGATGATGCCCGTAATACATTTGATGCTTGTACTTTTACCTGCACCGTTAACACCCAAAAATCCAAAGATTTCGCCTTCTTTGACTTCGAAATTAATATCCCTGGCGGATATATATTTTGCACCGTTATAGTGCTTGAAAAGGTGTTGAACCTTCAAAATAGCCATTTGTTTATACCTCACAGAATTTATGTGTTTATATATTATATCGAACGCGGGGAACCGCGTATAAAAATATACGCCTTGCACTTTTTTTTGTCAAGTAGTATAATTCGGTTTCGCACTCGGTCAAAACTTCGGCAACCTGCATTCCGTTATCAAACAGTGATTTCATATGCGCCTTGTATTTATCGAACAGTGCTTTCACGTTTTTTAAATTTTGATATGGCCTATCAATTACCACACATGTTATATACAGGTACACTGGGTTAGAAAAACTCATGTTCGCCAAGTTGACAGCGTCCTCGCCTACTTCGCCGCTTTTTAAACGTTCGTAAAGTTCCTTTTCGACCGCGACTGTGGAAACATAACCTATTACTTTGTCTTGTTCCTTAAGCGCGCAAATGTATTGTGGGAATTTTTTGTATATTTCAAAGCATTTCGGAGCAGGCACGATACTTTTGAATCCGATGTTGTGGTCGATTTCTTCCATTCGTATAAAATCGTCAAAAGTAAGTTTATCCATGGCTCACCTCAGTTATGGTTTGATAAATTTCAACCCAATCTTCGACTTCATATACAAGCAAACTTTTTACGCTGCGTGTATGTCGTGCGGGAATAAGAATACAAGGAATTTTTGCCCTTGCACATTCTTCGGCAATTTCGGGATTGTCTTCAATCATGATATCGATTTTATTTTTTTGCAGTGTTTGGATTTTATCCATTTTTGGAACACGACCGCTGAAATCGGTTACACCGTCAAGCCAGCCATCAACAATAATTTTATACTTTTGTAACGCTTTTTCCGCTGCGACTATCATTTGTTTGTCCATTGCTTGACGAGTAGAAATGATAAATAATTTGTGGCCCTCTTTTCGCAATCTGTCTGTCATCTCTTTTACAAACGGTAATGGAGATGCTTTCGCCGTTAATGCTAAATGATATTTTTTGAAAAAACCAAGCACATTTTCACGCGACCAATTGAATTTGTCTTGCAACAAAAACGCATCTTTGTCGGCGACTTTGTTTTTAACGATGTCATTATTATAAAGTGTCGCTGCCGCACGCCACCACTTTTCGGTCTCGAACAAAACTCCGTCAAAATCTATACCAATCCGCATAGTTCACCTAAAAAGCAAATTCCCTTCACCAAGCAGGCTTCCAAGTTCGACTTTGATTGCGTTACAATCGCGCACACGCATGTTTATGGAAAGCGCCTCGCCCGTAGCGATGCATCTTATTGTAACGGGCACTTCACCCACGTATGCGCGCAAGATATTTTGGACTTCGGAATGTAAATGTTCATCTTTCGTATTGTATCTTAAGTAGAGTTTCAAAGCCGTATCGGCCTTTCCAGTTATGGAGGTCATCGGACGGGGTTCGGCAGAAGTGTTGGATAAAAGTTCGATGTTATCGGCCAGTATAATCGGGGCCTCGCCTTCACGAATGGAAATTTTGCCCGAGATTTTTACAACTGTATCTTTTGTCGCGATTGTTTTTACGCGGTCGTAAATTTGCGGGAAAAGCATGACTTCGATGCTCCCGTACAAGTCCTCGACACGCAAGACCCCCATTTCTTTTTTGGCGGCCTTTGTGACAAGACGTTTGATATCTGCGACGATTGCGCCGAAAGTGACTTTGGTTTCATTCTGGTCTTCGCCTTCTTCATCAGTATTAAGCATCGAGGTGTTCCAAGAAAACTGTTCAAACAAGTCCGAGTAACTTGAGAGCGGGTGTCCCGACAGATAAATGCCGACAACTTCTTTTTCAAGTTTAAGTTTTTCTTCTTTGTCGAACTCGGCTACATGCGGAACTTTGACCGCGACCTGTTGATTGATTGCCCCGAACAAAGACATTTGGCCTTGGTCAGTGGATTTCTTTTCGGTGCTTATAAGTTTCACAATTGTGGGATAAACCTGCATAAGCGAACTTCGAGTGTGGCCCAATCCGTCGAACGCGCCACCCAATATTAAACTTTCAAGACATCGCTTGTTAAGCGCAGCACTGTCCACCCTGTTGCAAAAATCGCCAAAGTCGCGGAACTTACCACCGCGGGTGCGTTCCGCAAGCAGGGTTTTTATGACTTCTTCACCCACATTCTTTAAGGCGGCAAGTCCAAAGCGGATGTATTCTTTTGGGCCGTGTTTTTCAACCGTGAAGAAGACTTCGGATTTGTTGATGTCGGGAGACAAAACTTCCAACCCATGTTTACGTGCCGAGTTGATATATTTCGTCATGTCGTCCCATTTGTTGACGCGGTTATTCAAGACATTCGCCATATAATACGGGTAATAATAATATTTCAAATATGCGGTTTGATACGATATGAACGCATAGCACGCGGCGTGGGATTTGTTAAACGCATAGCCCGAAAACTTTTCCAACTTGTCAAAAATGCTTTTGGCTTTTGCAAGGTTTACCCCATTTGCGACCGCGCCCTTGATGTTCATGTCGGCATTGCCGTGGATAAAGACATCTTTTTGGCGTTCCATTTCTTTGACGTCTTTTTTGCCCATAGCACGGCGGACCATGTCGGCTTGGCCAAGGCTGTACCCACCCATGACGCGGAAAATATCCATGACCTGTTCTTGGTAAACTATTTGTCCATAGGTGTTTTTCAAAATAGGCTCGAACATCGGGTGGTCGTATTGCGTCAAATCTGGATTATGCTTATATTTACAATAGTCAGGAATCATATCCATGGGGCCAGGACGGAACAAGGCCACGGTAGCGATGATATCTTCAAATCGGTCGGGTTTAAGGTCGCGAAGCACCCGCTTCATCCCACCGCTTTCAAGTTGGAACACGGCGTCTGTGTCGCCTTCGGTAATCATTTTAAAGATATTCGGGTCATCGTATTCAAACGAGTAAAAATCAATATCTTTGTTCAAGGTCCGCTTGATGTCCCTTATCGTGCCCTGAATATCGGTAAGCGTAATAAGCCCCAAAAAGTCCATTTTCAACATGCCAAGGTCTTCGACTTCTTTCATGTCGAATTGGCTTGTGACATCCGTGCCGTTCCGTTGCAAGGGCGTGATGTCACCAACAGGATACTTGCAAATTATGACTCCAGCCGCGTGGGTACTGCAGTTGCGCGGGAAACCTTCGACCTTCATCGCCATGTCCACGATTTTTTTGACCTCGGGATTGTCATTATAAAGGTTTATAAGTTCACGTTTTTGCAATCGTAGTAACTTGTCATGCTCTTTGTTATAGGCGTCGATTTCACTTTCTTTGGCGGTCGATGTTGGTTTGTTAAGTTTCTTTAAAGCAAATATATATGGCAAAAACGGAGGCTTTTCGGTTTGAGGGATATCAATAGGCTTTGTTATTTTGTCGACCTCGGAGTACGGCATTTTAAAAACGCGGGCTATGTCCTTGATGGCGGCTTTTGCGGCCAAAGTACCGAATGTGATGATTTGTGCCACGTGGTCGCGGCCGTATTTTTGCACGACGTAATCGATGACTTCACTGCGACGCATACAACAAAAGTCCAAGTCAAAGTCGGGCATAGACGGGCGCTCGGGGTTCAAAAAGCGTTCAAACAACAGGTTGTACTTCAACGGGTCAAGTTTCGTGATGCCCAAGGCATAGGCGATTACACTGCCCGCGCCCGAGCCACGACCTGGGCCAGTTGCAATACCGTTATCGTTTGCATACTTCATAAAGTCGGATACAACAAGAAAGTAATCAACATAGTTCTTGCCGATTATGACGTCGGCTTCCATGTTATATCGGTCAATAATTTTTTTCGGAATTGGATTCCCATATATTTTTTTAAGGCCACCTTCCACGGTTTTCCTAAAGTACGCGACCTTGTCACCACCGTTTGGAACGGTGAACTCGGGCAACAAGTCGGCCTGTTCAAACGGGCTACAGTTGCATTTTTCGGCAATCTTTACCGTGTTTTCCAACGCATCAGGTGCAATCTTGCCAAATATTTTTTGCATCTCTTCGGGAGACTTCAAATAAAATTGGTCCGTCGGCATTGTCATGTCGCTTGGGTCGTCAAACGTGCTTTTGGTCGTCACACACACAAGAGCCTTTTGCATATCGGCGTCTTCGCGCGTCAAGTAATGCACATCATTTGTCGCGACAAGCGGTATGTTTAACTCGCGCGCCAACTTAATCAATTTCGGGTTTGTTTCGTCTTGTTCGGGAATGCCTTGGTTTTGAAGTTCAATATAAAAGTCTTCGCCGAACATGCTACGCAAATCGAGGGCAATTTTCTTGGCCTCGTCGTACATGTTTTGCATCAAGGATTGATTGATATGCCCCGCCAAGCAACCGCTTAAGCATATCAAGCCATCGCTGTGTTTCCGTAAAAATTCCCAATCGATTCGCGGTTTTTTATAAAAGCCTTCTATCCATGCTTTGGTGTTAATTTTACAAAGATTAATATAGCCCTTGTTGTTTTTTGCAAGCAAGACCAAGTGCCCGATGTGTTCGGTAAAGATTTGCTTGGTCAAGTCGTTAACAATATAAACTTCACACCCGATAATGGCTTTGAACGGCTTTTCACCAGATTTAAGATTTTCCTTGTTATATGCTTTGATGGCTTTGTAAAATTTATATGTTCCATACATGTTGCCATGGTCGGTGATTGCCACGGCGGGCATGCCCAAACTTGTCGCCAACTTCGCAAGTCGCGATACGCGCGCCGCCCCATCAAGAAGGCTGTATTCAGTATGTACATGAAGATGAACGAAACTCACTTGCAAAGTGTATCACAACGGTGCAAGTCACGCAACATGCCCGCAAGGTTTAGTTTGCTTTTCTTTGTATCATTCTTATGAACATATTTGAAACAACTTTGTCAATCTTGTTGACCTTTTCGACAAAAAACGATATAATAAAATGGTAAGAATATGGAAGAAACTAAAAAGAAAGTCTTTAAATACTACCTGTCTTTGACACAAATGAAAGTCCGCGATGAAGATGCCCGGCATTGGGGCCTTGAAAGGCCGATGACCGACACAAGGGTTTTAACAAATGAAGGTTGGCTGTCATTTTCGGAAGAATTGCAAAGCGACAATTATAATCCCCACGCCAACCAATTCGGAGAATGGCCTTTTTATATGACCGAAGACCCATACACATATTGCCAAGATATAAAAACAGGCAAAATCGAATATAACAAAAGCGACGAACTTGTCCGAAACAAGGTAAAAGAAATCGAACAAGTACTTGCAAGATAATTGCGAATACCTTAACATTATCACATGAAACGAATCGCATCAGTTTTCTTGTTGTGCGCAATTTTAATCGTATCGTGTTCTTTCGTCGGTTGCACAAGTGCGGAAGAATTACCGTTTCGACAAGAGCAAACAAAGTTCATCGCCCACAGGGGTTTGAGTAGCGTATACCCCGACAATACGATTGAAAGTTTTACGGCGGCGGGCGGAAGCGACTTTTTTTGGGGAATCGAAACCGACGTTTGGTACATCGGCGATACTTTTTATTTATCGCACGATTGGCCCGAATATTTATTCGGATTGCCTACACTTGAAGATTACCTACCGATTTGCAAATCACACGGGAAAACGGCGGTCATTGACATCAAATCAAACCTTACGTTCAAGGCCGTGCAAGACCTTTTAAATTTGACCGCTGGTTATGACGTCATGTTTATTGATTTCAAGGAAAACGACTTAAGAATGATTAAAAGTCTGTCGCCCCGTGCCCATGTCCAACTTCTTTCGCATGATTATTGGCCCGCCAATCACGATTTTGATGTAAGCCTTGATTACCCCGCCTTGACGCGAGGAGTTGTTAATAATGCAAAAATTAAGAACAAAGAGATAGCCACTTGGACAGTAAATTCAAAAGAAGAAGCCCAGGCCTTTGTCGATATCGGCGTTGATTATGTGACTACAGACTGTATATTTTTTTGATGCGATGTACAAGTCCGCTTTTGGATATTTGCAAAATCTCGGCTAACTCGTCATATGTGGCTTCGGGATTTTCAAGTCGCGCAGTAACAAGGCTTTTAAGTTCCGCGGGAAGCCCATTAAATTGGGGGCTTTTTACAAGTGCACTGAAAGTTTCAACCTGGGCTCGCGCGGTTTCGATTTGGCGCCCGATGTTTGCGGCGTCGCAGTTTGCACGTCGATTTGAAAGATTGCGTACTTGTCGCATTGCAATCTTGTCATGCAGTTCAAGCGCGCTTTTACTTGCACCGACAAGTGCCAACAGGTTACATATACTTTCGCTGTCCTTGATAACCACCCGAAGTGGGGGCGTCGGCGAGTCACATATGTGGGCAAAAATATCCGAGGTGGCAAACTCTTCGCACAATTCGCGCGCTTCGGACAAATTTTCAAGCGCAAACTCTAAATGATAGCCACGGCCTTTGTTAAAACCAACGACGCCATCTTTTTGGCTTTTTTGAAGTATCTGTTGTTTGATTTTGTTGGGTATCACTGTCGCTTTCCTTTTTTGTTTTAAATGAAGTCCATGTTTGATTCAGATTTATTATACACCTTGGGTCATAGTCGCAATTTTTCAAAAACTCCTCTACCCTTGCAATGTCCCCGACGCGCTTGGGCGAATGGGCGTCGGTATTGATTACGAATTTTGCGCCAAGCGCCACCATGTGTTCGAAGTCGATTGGTCGAAAGGAAATTTTTTTTGCGGAAAGTTCCAATGCTGTGCCTTTTTCGATACAAGTTCTTGCGACCTCGACCACATTCAATTTGAAGTATCGGTTAGGGTGCGTCCATATGTCAATTTGGTTTTTTTCTATGACGCGCTTCACAATGTTTGTGTTACGCCTTTTCAAAAACCCAGGGACAAAATGAAGCGAATTGAAAAACACATTGGGCAAAAAGAAAGTGAAGAATCCGCGCAAAGAATAAAAAATTGCGACGTGCACACCGAACAGCACAATGTCCAACTTTTGACGCATCTTGTCATCAAGGTCGATATGTCCGTCGACGGACACAACGTTGGACTCGACGCCCAACAAAATCGGCATTTCGCTTCGGGCGCTTTCGACGTCACTTACAAGCCTGTTAAAGTTTTTACGCCTTAACCCATTAAAAATTTTGTTGAAACTATGGTCGGTTATGGCAATCTCTTTAAGGTCGCGGTCTTTTGCAGCACGAACCATGTCAAGAACCGAGGCCTCGCCATCACTGTAATAAGTGTGCATATGATAATCGCCAAAAATCTTCATGTCCACAGTATGTGCCTAAACCTTTTATAAATCAATAAAATTATGCTTCTTTGCGACGCAAAAAGTACAAAACAACAAGCCCAGCAACCGCAACAAGTCCAACTCCGCCACCGATAAGCCCGAACAACAAGCCATTTGGTGCGCCACCTTTAGTTCCGCCACCCGTGCTTGCTTGAAGTGCGCCACTTGCAGGCTTTGTGCGTACTGTATCAACAAATACGATGCCTTCGTTATAGTTTTCGTCGCCGATAAATTTCATGTAAATGTCATACTCTTCATCCGAACGCAAATTTTCAAACGAGCAATCGGCATACCATTCTGCATCTTCGGCCAAACTTTGACCTTTTCGTGTGATTGAGTATTGCACCTCTTGACCGTTATAGTAATGTTTGCCGTCGTTGCCGATTTCAATGCCTGTTTCGATTATAACAAGGTCAATTGCGTTTTTATCGCTGTTAACTTCACTGAATTTGCCGTTCCATTCTGTGCTTGGAGCCTTTGCGATAACCAATGTTTTGCTTTCGGTTACTTCGCAGTAATTATCGTTGCCCGTATACGTGACGACAACGGTGTATGTTCCAACTGCGGTAGGCGCGTTGTCAAGTTTAGTCGCGTCCTTATAGTATTCGACTGTCGAATTGTCGTATGTGCCTGTGATACTTGTTTTTACAGTTCCTGTTTTACCATAAACCCAACCATCGGTTCCCGTAATTGTAAGAACTCCTGTTGCGCGTTCAATCACGATTGTAACGGCCGAATCAAACACGGTTTCGGCGACATCGTCTGTGCCGTGTACTGTGATTACCACAATATATTCGCCCACAAGAGTTGGGATTTCGGTAAATGTTTCTGTTGTACCGACTTTGACAAATTCGATAGTATAATCGTCAAAGTATTCACTTAAGTCGATAACGATGCTGTCGCCGTATGTTGCCTCGATGACAAGGTCAACAAGTTCGTCGGGCAATGCATAGAACGGCAAATCCGAGATAGTGAATTTGCGTGTAGCGGTGTGCGACAGATAGTTCGCGGACTCGGCCCAAACGGCACGAATCGTATAGTCGCCAGGGATAAAGAATCCGTCTGCATCAAGTGGCAACGCCGACATCCAAATACCGTCCTCGCCCGCGTATTCAAAGGTCGGGATTACACCTGACCATTCTTCGACGAATGTTGTGGTGCTGTATGGGTTTGCAATTTGGTCGAATCTCCAACCAGTAATCCTTACCGAGCCATTACCTACGCCCTTTGCAATCACAAGTTCGCCCACAATAAATGCCACGCTTGCGTTGTAATAAGTTCCCGCCGACAATGTTACTTCGACTTGATATGTACCCGCGTTGACGGGCTTGATATCCGAGTCGTAACCGTTGCCGATATAGCGAACGCTTACAATGCCGTCGTATTCAGGGAACACAGGTGCGTATTCAACCAACACATTATAGACATTACCGTACACTACGCCAGAGGCGATTTCGACAAGTACGTCCGCGGTGTTGATGTCGTGTTTTTGGATTGAGAACGTCAAAACAATATCGGTATAAACATAATTTGTACCTTCAAGCGTTATTTTAAGTTGATAATTTCCTATGATTGTAGGTTGTATGCCTTTGGCTAATCTTACGCCAAATTCATCAAAAGGACGGCTACCCGTTGCAATGTCGGTATAGTCGGCCGTGCATGAACTTACATCGCCGAATGCATTAGCATAGTCAACGATGATGCTGTGTTCCAACTCGCCGTATTTCCATGTGATGTTCTCTCCACCAAAGACTTGTACTCCGCCGAAAGTGACAGGCACGATACCCGCTTTTTTAGAAACAGTAACCGTTACGATTTTGTTTTCAACTTTTTTATAATTGCCGTTCGGGTCTGTCCAAGACGCAAAGAATTTTTGCTCGCCAGTTACCCCGCCCCAGGTTACATCGTCAACAACAAGACTTTGTCCCGCATCCCATGTCCAGTTTGCAGGCAACTTGGCATTGGTGAGGGTATCGCCATACGTCGCGACGATTCCTGTCGGAGTACCACCCGTGACTGCATCGGTTGCAGTGCCGACAGTTATAGTAAACAGTTGGTTTAATTCACCGACTTTAACGCCAGAATTGTTTATGATATCGGCCGTCATAAGGTAATCTGTGCCGACCGAGTTCGGCAATGCCGTCGAGCCGTTGTATCTTATAGTGTTGCGAGTTGCGGTGATGTTTACGTTGTTGGCATCTCCCCACTCCGCAACATCGGTCGGTAAGGTCGGTACAAAGTTGGTAACGCCATAAGCCGTACTAATCGCGCTTCCCGCATTGACAACGCCGTTCGCGGTCAAAACAGGTATTGAATAAAATCGGGCTTCGTAAGCGGTTTGAACCAAGTCAAAATCCGAGGTATTAAGTGACAATTTTTTGATTGGGTCTCCGTGGCTGTCCCATTGAACAAAGAAGTTGTTGGCTTTCCAATTTGCGCTGACAATATTATTGCGAACATTCAAAAATGTTCGTACAGGATTGCCGATTTTTACTTCAAGGCCAGCAATATCGGCCGTGGAAGTCGCCGAAACCGTACCCTTGTTTGTGTCGTTGGACGCGAAAGTGATGCTGTTTGGAATTTCGGTATAAGTGGTTGTATAGGTAAGGCCTTCGAAAACTGCGGCAGATTGCATGTTTGCGCTTGCGGTGCTGTCGTATCCGCTACAATGGCTGGACAGTTTAACCCAAAATCCGCCATTCGTTGCGACGTTGACCATTTGTTCCGAAGTCAATGAATATGAAAGGCTTCGGAAAGCGTTCCAGTTATTATTTGCGGTTCCTGTGAAACCATAGTGCGTTCCCGCTCCGCCCGAAGTAGAGTTGCGCGGTGAAGAATAAATATCTCCCTTGCGACTGTCGGACATACGACGTGTATCCATTCCTGGATTTGATGCACCGCCACCGCCATAGTTAAAGGCAAGCGGGCTTGTATTTTGTTTGTAACTTAAGTCAAAAAAGGTCTCGGTACCACCGTGGGCCGTTGTTGTGATGCGGTCTATGTTGGCGGCAACACCAAAATAAAATGTGAAATCAAAAGTACGCAAAACTCCGCGCTTCATCGCTTCGTTCAAATCACCGCCTACATTAACCCATACTTGCAAAGCCATAGTCGCGGCTTCTTGGCTTCCAAAAAGGTCGTAACTGTTGGATTTATTAAGATAGTTGCTGTATGCAAGTGCATTGCCTTGGTTGCTGTTTTGCGGGCCGCGTTGACGGATGTCATATGACCCAGTCCATTCGGTTGTGCCCATTCTTTTCGTGGAACCGCTTGCCGCCAAATCATTCAAGTCCATTACATATCCGCTTGAGGCATTGAACGGAGTGTTGAATACTCGGCGAGTGTCGGTACCTTTTTTGCTACCATCGCCGATGTTCCCGTTAAGCCCCGAACCCGAAGAGATGATGTCTTGTTTAAGTTTGGTTTCCGAAGCGCCCTTGATACCTTCCCTTGGGTTGCAAGTAATGCCTTCCAAAACGCAAGCGGCTTCAGCCCACAAAGTGCCGGAGCCAGAGTTATTTGCAAACGCGAACATTTTGACCCAAAAGTATCCACGGCTTGCCAATTCTGTTAACTTTGTGCCTGTGAAATTGTAATAAGATTCACGCCAACCGCAAGCATTTTTCGAATTATTTTGCACCATACCTTCGTTGCGTTGGGTGCCTGTGCTTGGGTTAAGTGTCCTTGTGCCTGTGTATGCGCTGTAGATATTGCCTGCACCGCGAAGGCTGTTTGCGTCGGTTGCGACGTCGGCAGAGTTCAAATCAAAAAAGCCTTGCAATGTCGCCCCGCCACCGTTCGAGAAGGCATATATTGCATATGTAAATCCGAACTCGACGCTTGTTACTGTTTTGTTGTTGATTGCGGACAAAAGGTTACCGTTGACCGCGACTTTGACTTGGACAGACTTTGCAAAGTTCACACTTCCGCCAGAGTTGCTTGAACCAAAGTCTGTATACGCAACAGGCGCAGGTGCATACCCGTTTCCAATCAAGGTCGAGTTTTCCGGACCACGCTTACGCATATCTTCGTTTATGTAATTGCTTGTCCCAAAATACGGCCTTACTGTTGTACCGACCAAGCCGTACCCAACATTCGAAAAACTTACATCGTTGTTGCGGATTACATTTCCGCTTCGTTGTGCGGTGTCCGCGGCAGCATGCAGTTTGGCACCGCCAAAATCGGCACCGCCAACCATTGCCACGCCAAACGCCAACATTGCTATCATTACTATGCCTGCGAACGCAGACAAGACATATTTAAATTGTTTCATTAAAGGATTCTCCTCGAAATTTATGTGAATTTTTAAATATATTATATTTTAAAACCGGATTTCGCCGATAATAGATATATATTACACGAAACTATTGCTAATGTCAATACCTTTTGGTATATTAAGTAACTTGCGACCGTGGCGGAACTGGCAGACGCGCAGGACTAAGGATCCTGTCTTTCACGAGGTGGAGGTTCAACCCCTCTCGGTCGCACCAAACGGAACAAATAAGAACCAGATTTGTCCCCAAAAGAAAGCAATTGACTGTCTTTTTTATATAAACTTTTGACACTTTTTTTACCATGGTTTAGAATAAATATAACTATGGCGCGAAAAACATTTGATAATGCCAAAAAAGCAAAGAATGACGAGTTTTATACACAACTCGCGGATATTGAAAATGAAATGAGACATTATCGCAATCAGTTTCGCGGAAAGGTTGTATTCTGCAACTGTGATGACCCTTATGAAAGTAA
The DNA here is from genome assembly GCA_031256235.1 of Christensenellaceae bacterium. Lineage (GTDB taxonomy): Bacteria > Bacillota > Clostridia > Christensenellales > UBA1242 > WQSK01. The sequence goes on from JAIRQZ010000032.1 coordinate 39,685, forward strand.
CTTTTTTAAATACTTCGCCATGAACTTTAAGTTTCTTGAATTAAAAAAACTTATTGCCACTTGTTATATCGGGTCGCCAATTGCGAACAAAGAACTATCCTTGTTTCCACATGAAAGTGTGGAAAATAAAACAACAAAAGCACCGCATAAGATTGTTATCAATGAAGCCATTGATGAAAACAAAGACGGCGCGTTTGATTTACAAGACATTGTAACGTCACTTACAAATAATAAAAAGAACACATTGACGCGACTGAATAGTGACGGCGATTTTCGTTCGGCCGAATGTGTCGCATTGTTAAAAGAAGCCGACATTGTAGTAACAAATCCGCCATTTTCATTATTCAGAGAATATGTTGGGCAACTTGTAGATAATAAAAAAGATTTCATTATCGTTGGTAATATCAATGCTATTACGTATAAAGATATATTCCAACTTATAAAAGAAAATAAATTGTGGCTTGGCAATACGCATCGGAATCGCGGGCTTGGCATGTTTTTTGATATTCCCGAAAGTGTAAATACCGAAACTGCGACTCGATTAAAAGACGGAAAAATATTTATTGGCGGTGCAGTTTGGTTTACAACATTAGATACACCAATCAATCATCAAAAGATGACTTTTTATAAGAATTATAAAGGGAATGAGAGCGAATATATTAAATACGACAATTATGACGCGATAGAAATCAGCAAAACTAAAAATATTCCTGACGATTATTATGGTGCTATGGGCGTACCAATCACTTTCCTAAATAGTGGATATAATCAAGAACAATTTGAGATATTAGGGTTCACGCACAGAAATGACCCGTATAAATTAAAAACAAAAATATATACAAAAAATGACGCGGAAAACTTTAATGATTTGAATGGAAGCCCAATCATCAGAAGTGGCGATGATGTTAGATTTGCTTATATGCGAATAATTATTAAACGGAAAAGGGAAACACGGAATGGCAACAAAAAACTTTGACGGGGCAAAGCGGAATAAAGCCGATGAGTTTTACACTCAACTTTCTGACATTGAAAAAGAAATGCGTTTTTACCGTGAGCAGTTTCGTGGCAAAGTCGTCTTTTGCAACTGTGACGACCCATTTGAAAGTAACTTTTTCAAATATTTCGCAATTAACTTCAAATTTCTCGAACTAAAGCAACTGATTGCAACTTGCTATATAGGCTCGCCAATCGCGAATAAAGAACTGTCTTTGCTCCCACATGAAAGTGTGGAAAATAAAACAACGAAAGCGCCACACAAAATTGTTATAAATGAGGCGGTTGACGAAAACAATGACGGTGCTTTTGATTTGCCAGATATTATTTTATCTTTAACCAAAAATAAAAACAACACATTGACACGCTTGAATGATGACGGTGATTTCCTCTCCGCTGAATGTATTGAATTGTTAAAACAAGCAGATATTGTAGCCACTAATCCACCATTTTCATTATTTCATGAGTTCATAGACCTAATCATAAAACATAAAAAACATTTTATCATTATAGGGAATCAAAATGCGATAACGTATAAAGACATATTTGCTCTTATAAAAGCAAATAAATTATGGCTTGGCTTATCCATGAATGGCAGTAACCGTTGGTTTAGGGTTCCAAATGACTATGCGTTTAGTGAAAATGCAAAACACAAAGTTGACGAACAAGGGTATCATTACATTTTTGTAAACAATGTTGTATGGTATACAAACATGGATACACCAAAAAGACATGAAAGAATTACTTTTTATAAAAAGTATTCAAAGACAGAACACAAGCACTTTGATAATTACAATGCAATAAACGTAGACAAAGTAACAGACATACCTACTGATTATTTTGGTGATATAGGTGTGCCTATCTCGTTTATGCACAAATATAATCCAGAACAATTTGAAATTGTTGATGCCTTAAATCGTTACGCATTATTAGACACTCAAAACACTAACGAAGCGGTTCGTAATGCAAAATCGCATACTTGTAATATTAACGGTATTGCCACATACTTTAGAATTGTCGTTCGCAAAAAGGAGAATACATGAAAATAAAGTTACACGAGATAACAATTCGCGAAGTAGTCGAAAAGTACGTTGATAATGACGAAGAAGGTGTTATCGGTTTTGATGGCAAATTAAACATTCGCCCCAAATATCAACGTGAATTTGTTTATGACGACAGAAAGCGTAGTGCGGTTATTGAAACAATTCGCAAAGATTTCCCGCTTAACGTAATGTATTGGTGTAAGAACGAGGATGGTACATTCGAGGTTCTGGACGGACAACAGCGAACAATTAGTTTTTGTCAATTTATCAAAAGTGACTTTTCAATAATGGCCGACGGCCACACAAAATATTTTCATACAATGACCGAAACAGAGAAAAACCACATCTTGAATTACAAATTGTTTGTTTACATATGCGAAGGCAACGACAAAGAAAAACTTGATTGGTTCCAAATTATCAATATTGCGGGCGAAAAATTGACCGACCAAGAATTACGAAATGCCGTTTACACGGGTACATGGCTATCGGATGCAAAATTAAAGTTTAGTAAAAGCAATTGCGTCGCATATTTGCATTCAAAAGATTATGTCAGTGGGGCTACAATTCGACAGGAGATACTTGAACTTGCTTTATTATGGATTAGCAAAGGCAATATCGAAAAATACATGTCCGCACATCAACATGACCCAAACGCAAATGAATTGTGGACGTATTTCAGAAGTGTAATAGATTGGGCGCGTCTTACTTTCCCCAAAACACGAAAAGAAATGAAGGGTATCAACTGGGGCGGGCTTTATGACACTTTCAAAGACAAAATGTTTGATACAAATAAACTTGAACAAGAAATCCAAAAACTTATGATTGACGATGATGTAACAAATCAAAAAGGTGTTTACTATTATGTTTTGACACGTGACGAAAAATATTTGAATATTCGTGCATTCAGCGAAAGTCAAAGGCGGACGGCATTTGAAAAACAAGAAGGTATTTGTGCTAAATGCAAAAAGCAATTTCAATTAAATCAAATGGAAGCAGACCACATAACTCCATGGAGTAAAGGTGGTAAAACAAGCAACGATAATTGCCAAATGCTTTGCCAAGAATGCAACCGCCGAAAATCGGCGATATAAAACTTGCAAACATCGGGCAGATGTTTTACACTTGTTTCGCAAGGAAATGAAATGAACATAAGGAACATCGCAATCATCGCGCACGTAGACCATGGTAAAACAAGTTTGGTGAACGAACTATTGAAACAGGGTAACGTTTTTCGCGAAAATCAAAAGGTCGACGACCGCGTCATGGACAACAATGCCCTTGAGCGCGAGCGCGGAATCACGATACTTGCAAAAAATGCAAGTTTCGAATACAAAGATGTAAAGATAAATGTCATCGACACCCCAGGCCATGCCGACTTTGGCGGCGAGGTCGAACGCGCATTGTGTATGGCGGACGGGGTCTTGTTGTTGGTGGACTCGTTCGAAGGGCCCATGCCCCAGACTCGGTTTGTTTTAGAAAAAGCCATCGCGCTTGGCCACAAAATCATCATCGTCATCAATAAAATCGACCGCCCCGATGCCCGCATTAAGGAAGTAAGCGACGAGATTTTGGAATTGTTGCTTGATTTAAATGCAACCAACGAACAACTTAACAGCCCCATAATTTATGCAAGCGCCCGACTTGGCATTTCGTCGGAAAGCCCGACAGTCCGAGGTACAAACTTGGTTCCGCTGTTTGAAAAAATCATCAGTTATATTGACGAGCCAAAAACAATAAAAGGCACATTCAAAATGTTGGTGTCAAATACTCAACACAGCGACTATTTGGGCAAAATGGCCGTCGGCAAAATTACAAGCGGGACTCTTAAATCAGGCGAGCAAATTGTAATAGTCGATTACAATAACACAAAACTTAAAACCACCGCCAAAGTCACTGGGCTGTTCGAATTTTCGGGGCTTTCGCAAAAAGCCGTAGAGGTCGTTCACGCAGGCGATGTCGCAATGGTCGCGCTTACCGCGCCGATACAAATCGGAAGCACGATATGCTCCCCTGCCGATGCCACCCCTATAGAATTTACAAAAATAAGCGAACCCAGTGTTGAAATGGCTTTCATGGTAAACGACAGTCCGTTCGCAGGCAAGGAAGGCAAGTTCGTGACAAGCAGAAACCTGCGCGAGCGGTTGTACCGCGAGGCCGAGCGAGATATAAGTTTGCGCGTCACGGACGGCGAAACCACTGAAAAATTTATGGTCGCAGGTCGCGGGGAAATGCACCTTGGAATCTTAATTGAAAACATGCGCCGTGAAGGATACGAATTCGCGGTATCCCAACCCAAAGTTTTATACAAAACAATCGACGGACATAAGTGCGAACCTATCGACAAGTTTGTTGTCGACGTACCTGAATCGGCAGTGGGCGCCGTCATGGAAAAAATGGGTCTTCGCAAAGGTGAACTTTTGCAAATGACGACAATCGGAAGCCGTAACCGATTGGAATTTTTGATTCCATCGCGCGGACTTTTTGGATACAAGTCTGAATTTTTAACGGACACACGTGGCGAGGGCGTCATGTCAAGCGTGTTTCATTCTTATGAAAAGTACAAAGGCGAAATCTCCCGTCGATTCACGGGAAGCCTTATCGCGCACGAAGCGGGCGATTCAAACGCATACGGATTGTACCATTCGGAAGACCGTGGGACATTATTTATCGGCGCAGGCGTCCCCGTATACGAAGGCATGGTCGTCGGCGAAAATCCTAACGGCAATGACTTGGTCATCAATGTGTGCAAACGCAAACAATTAACAAACATGCGCTCCAGTTCAAGTGACGAGGCACTGCGCCTGACCCCGCCAAAGATTATGAGTTTGGAAAACATACTCGAGTTTTTGGCCGACGACGAATTAATGGAAGTCACCCCAAAAAATGTCCGCATCCGCAAAAAGATTTTGGACAAAGACCTGCGCATGAAGGCAAATAAATAATTAAGGCTTGCCTGGCCTGTAGACAAGATTATCAAATGCGTCTTGCAATCCGTCCAAGACCCTTTGCAATTCTTGTGCCGTTGCAAATTCGTTCAGTTTCGGATACTCGATCTTGGCCCTTTCCCACGGCAACCATGTTTCGGTCGTGTAGTTACCGCTTGCAAAATCCTCACCGTTAGCACCTTTTTGGGTGTTTATCAAATTGTTTATTGCCGTACGCAAACTGCTCCTTAAGATTTTGTCGTCAGGCTCAAGCGCTGTTGCGGCGGCACGAAGTGCGGTAAGCGTTGATGCCATAGCCGTCAGCATCAGGTCGCTTCTGTCGGATTTGTTGTTATCCACAAGCAACGCTTGAGCAGTACTTAAGCGGGTTGCAAATGTCGCCCATTTGGCGTCGGCACTGTACAACGCCCCATCCAAATCTTTGACAACAAGATAGTATTTTTCAAGATTGGAATACGCCAAGGTGATAAGTCCTTCCATTGCGACTTGCAAATCGTGCTCTTTAGCGTGTAGTTTGTCGCTTGCTAAAAAGTCGTCTTCGTTTGTTTGTTCAAGCAACATCCTTGCGCTTGTCAATGCCAAACGATAAGTTGTCCATGAAGCCGTAGAATAAATTTGTGTGTTTGTATCTTTCAAATCTGTATAATTTGCCTCGCCGATACGTGCAAGCGCATCGTTGTAGATAAGTTGCAAACTGTAATATGCGATCGTCATATGCCCGTCGTAGGTACCCCTTAATCGCATAAATGTAATAACATCCGTGGGCGAATAAGTCTTCGGATGGAGCATCGAATAAGGCATAGATACAGAATCGCTGTGTTCGTTAATCGTGCAAATAACGTTGAACGTGCCTATGTTTTTTGTGACAATGTCAATGCCTAACGTCGCCGAAGACCATGTCGAACCTGTCCATTGCCAACAGCCTTGTGCTCCTACCGCAACGTTCAAGTTTACCCAAACGTCCGAGGCTTCAAGCGTATACTCGCCAACGTTGCCGTATTCTGGTTCATAGTCCACGAACGCTTTGCCGTCCCACATCTTGACCCCCGTATATGGCGACGACGTAGGGGGCGCACCAGTTGTCCCGTTCCATAAACAAATAAGCATGCCTTCTTTCAAAAAGGACGTGTCTGTCGGTAAAGTCGACCTAAAGTAGCCCCTGACTTCTTCTGGCCTGATGCCTATTTCTGTTTCTTCTTGGGTTATGTCTAAACTGTATAATACGATGTTGCTACCGACAATATTATAATAAAATGTTTTTGTCTCGGTCACGTTGGTCGAGCCAAACAAGTACTTGTAAGTAACTGTTCCCTGCGCAGTAAATTCCAAGGTATGGCTGTGCTCCACGGCCGATGGGTCTTCCAACTTGGCGCAATTCATACCCCATATCGAGTCCGCAACCTCTGGCTTGTACCCGCAACCGTAAGTGCATATTGTCATGTATGCCCCAGCGCCTTCTAACCTGTCGCACCCAGAAACCACGCGTTCTACCACTTCAAAGTCGTGTGGCTGTTCGTCACCACCGCATCCGATACAGTAGCAAGTATATCCGTTGGGCCCATAATGGCTGTGCATAAAGTCTTCGCCACAATGCACACATTGGTCGGACCATGCATCTACCGTGCCATGACTGTGTGGTCCCAAAAAGGTGTCGTATACAAAATTATACTTGACACCACAAGTCACACCGCTGACCCTGCGCGTACACTCATAATATGTACAGCCATAGTCGACACATGTCGCATCCATGGTGCGCAAAACGCCAGAGTGCGAAGAGTAAGAACCAAGCCTCCAGTCTACTTCGTATCCGTCGGTTCTGGCGCCGCTCTCACCACGCGCGCAAACCCTGCAATGCCTCCAATACCAACTTCCCGTGCAACCGTTTGCCGCAAAAAGTTCTTCCCACCCGTCATCCAAATGTTCTTCATATTCTGGAGTAACACCCACCCAAGGGGTCATATTTGACAAAAGATGTGTCCCACCGCCCCCGCACGTTTCCGCCGCAGGAGCATCAAATGTAGGAGCGTCTTGAGTAGCATCCCTTATGTTGGGGTTAAATTCGATATCGCCACCGCACGCGGTTAACACAATTCCCGACATCAATGCAATCATGGGAACCACAATAGCGGCAAAAAATTTCTTTAGCATAAATAAATGTATCATCTGTCTTTACAAAAGGCAAGCGTTCAGATATCTTAAACAGGTGGCAGTCTCGGAAGACGTTGAACAAAAAATCAAGAAGTGGGCATGCTTCAGGTTCAAAGACCGTGGCATGATATGGTTTTTTTTGCCCGTATTCCCGCTTTTTTTATTTTTGGTGTACAAAACCATAAGTCAGGAAACCCCAAAACGCATACAAAAAATGGTCAAAAAAGGCAAGTACTACGATGCCTATGATGAGTGTATAAGGCAAACCGCCAACAGCAACACGCGCCGATACGACACAAGCATTGTCGTGCTTGGGCATTACCTTAATATCGATCCGCGCGTCGTGGAAAAAACCCTCAAGCGCATGGTCGCCAATTCAAAAAACATCTATATAGCATCTGCGCCAGGATTTATTTACCTTACCCCCGGCATTTGCGAAATTGCCGACACCTTTGGAATCAAGCACGGCATGCACAAAGATGGGACGGAGATGTGATGGCACAACCCGAACTTTTAGCCCCAGCAGGCGACATAAACAAGTTGCGCCTTGCAATAAAGTACGGCGCCGACGCGGTTTATTTGGGTGGTCCAAAGTTTGGCTTACGTGCCACTGCGGGAATCGACGACGCTTTCCTGCCCCAAGCAGTCAAGTTCGTGCATGAACATGGCAAAAAGGTCTATGTCACCGTCAACATTTTCGCGCGCAATGCGGACTTTGCCGAACTTAAAACCTATATCAAAAGCCTTGAAAAAATCAATGTCGACGCCGTCATCGTATCCGACCTTGGAGTGCTTGCTTTCGTTCGCGAAAATTCAAAACTGCCAATTCATATCTCGACCCAAGCCAACGTGCTGAACAAGTACACGGCCGAAGAATATGTCAAATTGGGCGCGTCGCGAATTATTCTTGCACGCGAATTAAGCCTTTCCGAAATCAAGGAAATCGCCACGCACCTTAAAGGCAAATGCGAGGTCGAAGTCTTTGTTCACGGGGCAATGTGCGTAAGTTACTCGGGCAGGTGCATGCTGTCGTCATATACAACAGGACGTGAAGGTAATCGTGGCGAGTGCGCACAGTCTTGCCGATGGAAATACTCGTTGGTCGAAGAAAAGCGACCAGGCGAATACTTCCCAATCGAACAAGATGCAAAAGGCACATACATTATGAACAGCAAAGACCTGTGTTTAATCAACCACTTGGACGAACTTGCATCGGCGGGTGTAGCAAGTTTCAAAATCGAAGGCCGCAACAAGTCCGAATACCATGTCGTGGCTGTCGTGAACGCGTACAAGCGTCGCCTGGCCGAGGACATTGGAAAAGTTCCACACCGACCATATACCACAGGCTTTGTATTCGACGGCAACAACCCCGACACCTTGTTCCAATCGGACGCGAACCCAGTATCGACACACGAAGTCGTGGCTATGTGCCTTGGCGGTGACAAAATTTCTCAGCGTAATGTATTCGCGATAGGCGATGAACTAGAGATAGTGTCTCCAGGTGCAAACCATAATAAAACTTTCACCATTGCAATAATCAAAGACAAAAACAGTAAACCCGCCTGCCGTGCTAACCAAGCAGGCGAAACCTATTACATAGGGTGCCCGTACACACTTGAACCCGACGAGTTCTTGCGAAAAAGGATACAAAAATGAACAAGATAAAAAACGTGTTGGAATTTTATAACCTTACAAACAAGTTGAAAACCGTCATTCGCACGGGTTGGCAACAATGGCATATCAATGCCCCGCGCGTCGAAAGCGTTGCCGAGCATATCTATGGCACCTGTATGCTGGCGGTGGCAATAAACAGCGAATTCGATTATGACATTGATATCAAGAAGGTCGTATACATGCTTGCGGTTCACGAGTTAGAAGAAACGATTATCGGCGACATAACGCCGTTCCAAGATGTATCGCCGGAAGTAAAAAAACAAAAAGGCCACGAAGCCGTCACCAAAATATTGAAACAACTTGCAAAGAAATCCGACATACAATCCGCAATCGCCGAATTTGAAGAAAATAAAACCATAGAGGCGCGCTTTGCAAAGTGGGTGGACAAGTTGGAAGCAGGGCTTCAATGCAAACTGTACGATATGGACGGCCATATTAATGTGTCGGACGAAAACATCGAGATGGCGCGCCGTCACAATTTAAAAGTCCGCAACTTCGCACGATTGTCCGACAGTTGGCTTGAATACTGCATCGAAAAATATGGCTTTGATGAAAACTTTATAAAAATTGCAAAGGAGGCACGAAAGCAATGACAAGCATTGACCCACCAAAAAGTTGGTATGTTGATTGGTATAAAAAGGACTTGGCAAAGGCCGAACAAGGCGACGCGAAGGCCATGTTGTCCGTGGCACGGCTTGTGAAAAAGGCAATTCCAAAAGACCATTATCACCCTACCCCAAAAGAAAAATTAAAAGTCGCCGAGTTGGAAACCTTTTGGACGACCAAGTCGGCACAGGCGGGAAATCCCGAGGCACAGTATAAACTTGGGTCATCGCTTATGAAGTCCGACACAAAGCGCGGAATCGAATTTTGGGAAATGGCGGCGGCACAAAACCATCCCTATGCGCAAGAAAACTTGGCCGACCTTTTTGAAGCAGGCATGTTCAAATCCGAGGGACTTCAGGGAATCACGGTTCCAAAAGACATCAATCGCTCGATTAAATGGCGAACGGCGCTTGCCGATAACACAGATCCATACGACGAAAGGTACTCGTCAAGCAAAGATTCTTGGCACAATGGCAAACGCCAACAAGCGTTTAAAAGCCTTATGCTTGCGTATTTGCGCGGTACCGATGTGCCCCGCGATTACGATAAAGCATACGAATATTACAAACGCGAGAAAGAATTTGACTACTATTCTTTCGGCAAAGACGCGGAAACCAAAGAAGAATTTATCGAATTAATGAAGCCCGACATAGAATGGCACGACTTCAAAAGAAAAGGCTTTTCCGATGTGTGTATCGGCGGGCCGTCTTACCCTGAGTTTGAATCCGAAAACGACTTCGTGGTCTGCGGTGTCTATATCGTAAAGCACACCAAGACAATCGTGGTCTTTAACGAAATCGTGTACGTTTTCACGGACGCCGATTTCAAAAAGTTCCGTGCCCACATCATCAAGGATTATTATGAACCCAACACCGAAAACTCGGGATTGCCCGACAACTTCATACGCATCCATTGCAAGAAAGACCGAAGCGCGTCAAAACAAATTAACAACAATGAAGTATACAACCGTCTTTTGGACGAACTTAAAAATATTGTGATGAAACAACTTTCGTAAGCGCCATCAACACGGCATGACTCTCAAGTTCCTCGCGATTCATGCGGCCTTTTGTAAGTTGGTTTACGATGCCGTCGCGACCTTTAAGTGTCTTTACGCCGAAAATTTCGCCAAGGTGTCCGCACTCTGTCCCTTTTAAAACGTCTTTCATAATCACATTCGGCATGGGAAACGCAGGAGACAGTCCAACGAAAAAGTTTTTGCCGTCGTGTATGACCGCCGCGCCAAGCATAAAGTATTCATCGCCGACTTTGAAGCATCCACCTTCAAGCCCAACGGTATAATCACATTTTGTGCCTTGTTTGGAAAAATAGTCCCACGTGATATTGGCTCGGTTTTTTGCCCCAAGTACAGTTTCGTCAAGCGTAATCGGATTTGTGGAAACTTTGGAGACCTTATCCGTACTGTTGCCAGTCACTGGCTCGCGAAGGTCTTTTGGCAACAATACATATTCAATCCTGTCGTGCCCACGACCCTGCGTAATAGGGTGCTTCTCATCTGACTTTTCCATGCGCTCGAGCCAAATATCGCTGTACCTGGCAAATGATTTGCCGATTGCGCCGACTTTGCTTTCTGCCCTTGACCCAATGCCAATTATCATGTCATATTATAGCATGACATTAAAAGGCACACAAACGGAAAAAAACTTGCACGAAGCATTTGCTGGCGAGTCCATGGCACGCAACAAATACACGTATTTTGCGGGCAAAGCACGAAAAGAAGGATACGAACAAATCGCGGACTTTTTTTTGCAAAGCGCAGATAACGAAAAAGAGCACGCCAAAATATGGTTCAAACTGCTTAACAATAATGAAGTACCTACCACAACAGATAACCTTTCGGAATCTGCAAAGGGCGAAAACTTTGAACACAGCAACATGTACAAACGCTTTGCCACCGAAGCAAAAAAAGAAGGCTTTGACGATATTGCGTTCCTGTTCGAAAAAATCGGAGAAATCGAAAAGCATCACGAAGCAAGGTATTTGGCTTTGCTTGAAAATTTGAAGAAAAATCAAGTCTTCGCACGCAAAGGCAAACAAACTTGGCAATGCAGAAACTGCGGACATGAACTTGTCGGAACCGATGCACCCAAGCAATGCCCTGTATGCAGTCACCCACAAGCATATTTTGAAATCAAGAACGCAAACTATTAAAAGGAGTCCCATATGTACCCTGTCTTTCCCGACTACACGAATAATGTCATCAATGTAAGTTCTACACTTATGAACTTTTTGGGCACAGACAATGGATTGCCGAAAATCAAAGTCTTACAAGACGAGCTTTCAAAAGATTACAAAAACGTTGTCTATATAATCGTGGATGGACTTGGGCAAAAGATACTTGATCGTAATCTTAATAAAACCGCCTTTATGCATCAAAACAACCGCCAAACGATTACTACTGTGTTCCCGTCAACCACGACCAATGCCACAACAAGTATATTGACGGCGAACTACCCTGCAAGCCACGGTTGGTTCGCGTGGTCGATGAACTTCGGCGACAGGACAATCGAGTTATTTAAAAACACTGACTATTACACGGGCCAAAAAATATCTGACGTAATTGTCAAAAAGCAACTGCCGTACAAAAACTTTTTTGAAAAGCCCCGCAAAGGCATATCCACATACACTTTGATGCCCGAAAAAGCCAATGTTGCAACACCAAGTGAAAACGCCTATACCCACAAGGGACCAAAAGACATGTTCAAAAAACTTGAAATGCTTTGCAAACAAAATGGCAAAAAATTTATCTACAGTTACTTTTGGGACATAGACAACAAAATGCACCAATGCGGGCCCAAAAGCGCAAAAACAAAAAAGATGGTCAAGCAACTGGACAAACAATTTGAAAAAGTCGTCACAGAAAATCCAGGCTCGCTTTTCGTTTTAACCGCTGACCATGGCCACGTCGACATCAAAGGCTTTGTGGACATTTACAAAGACGAAGATATCATCGCCTGCCTTACCGCAAACATATCGCTTGATACACGCGCCACAGGCTTTCACATCAAATCGGGTATGGAAGGAAAATTTAAATCTGCTTTTGCAAAATACTCTGCCGACTTTGAACTATTTGAAACCTCGGACCTTATCGCCCGTGGCGTGTTCGGCCCATTCAAAGGCGACAAGTACAAACAATTCCTTGGCAACTTTATTGCCGCGGGTAAAGATACAGGAAAAATGCTTGTCTTTGCCGAAGGTAAACAAAAAAACTCGAAAGGTAAAACCCCAGTCAACTTTCGTGGCCACCACACAGGACTTACAGAAAACGAGATGTTGGTCCCGCTTATTATTTCTTCTTGTTAGGGTCGCTGTGGTCGACGCGCAGATATTTTTTGGTTTCAAACGGAGTTTGTACAATTTGGGCAAAGTCGCGTGGATTAAGCGCCGCGATAGCGAACATAACACCATCGACTTCGGGGCATTCAAGATATTCCTTGACGTTAGTTTCGGTAATTTGTCCGCCGAACAAAAGCGTACAGTTCGCGGCCATTGGGTTACCCGTCAATTTGACAACCGTTTTACGCATAAAGTCGGCAATGATATTACTGTACTCACCTGTTGTATAAAAGCCCGTTCCGATTGACCATATCGGCATGTAACAAAGCACAACTTTATCGACTTCACGAACACCCATAAGGCAGTCCCGCATTTGGCGCTCGATAATAACGCGGGTTTGGTCGTTGTCATATTCAATCAAGGTTTCTCCAAAACACACAATCGGAGTAACACCATTGGCAAGACATTGTTTGACCTTGCCGTTGATTTGTTGGTCAGTCTCACCCGCCGCACGACGCTCGACGTGACCCAAGATGCAATATTTGATGCCGATGTTTGCAAGTTGAGCGGCACTTGTTTGCCCAGTGCAAGGACCAGGGCCTTTGTCCGAGCAATCTTGCGCGCCCAGCATAATGTTGGACGGCACCGAGGCAAGCGCCCCGCTTAAGTGAATCGTGGATGGACAAATGACATAGTCATGTTCCTGTTTGAACAGCGGGCTGTATTGTAAAATCTCGCGGAACCAAGTGTCCACCTCGCTCATCGAAGTTTTATATGTCTTCCAACTGCCTACGAAAAGGGTCTTTCGCATAATTATCTCACCTCTTTAATATTAAGTAATGCTGCAACGCCTGGCAAGGTCTTGCCTTCCAAAAGTTCCAAACTTGCCCCGCCGCCTGTCGAAAGATGAGTAAACTTGTCCGCCCAACCAAACTTGGCAACGGTAAAGGCAGTATCTCCGCCACCCGCAATTGTTATGGCCTTGCAATTCGCCATAGCGTTACCAATTTCTTTGGAACCTTGCGCGAATTTATCAAACTCGGTGACGCCCAAAGGCCCGCACCAAATAACTGTTTTGCTTTTTTGTATAACGCTTATAAAGGCCGCACGTGTCTTTGGCCCGATATCCAAGCCTTCCCAACCATCACGGATTTCGTTTGTCGCAAAGACACGTGTATTCGCGTCGGGGGCATATTTGTCCGCCGCGACACAGTCGCTTGCAACCACCAAATTAACTTTTTTGGCTTTTGCTGTTTTAATAACATTCTTGCAATACTCGACGTTTTCCGCGTCGACGATACTGTTGCCGATTTGCCCACCCGATGCCTTTACAAATGTATAGGTCATGCCACCGCCGACCAAAATGTTATCGGCAATTTTCAAAAGGTTGTCCATAACGCCGATTTTGTCTTTGATTTTTTTGCCACCAAAAATGATTGTAAGCGGGCGCTTTGGGTTGGCCACGGCCTCGCCCAAAATTTTGACTTCGCGTTCCATTAAAAACCCAGCCACGGCAGGCACATATTTTGCAATACCCTCGGTCGAGGCGTGAGCCCGATGCGCAGCGCCGAAAGCGTCGTTAACATAATAATCGCACAAGGCGGCCAACTTTTTGGAAAACTCGGGGTCATTTGCGGTCTCTTCGGGATAAAATCGAATATTTTCAAGATACACAATTTCGCCACTTTTTAACTTTGAAACCGCGTCCTCGACCTTTTTGCCAATGCAATCATCAACAAGCGTGATGTTGACGCCCTTAAGGCAATCTTGAAGTTTCTTTACAATCGGTTTAACAGTGAATTGCGTGTCGGCCTTGGATTTTGGGCGACCAAGGTGCGTACACAAAATTATTTTTGCACCCTTATCAAGGCAGTACTTGATTGTATCCAAACTTTCCCGAATTCGGGTGTCGTCGGTGATGTTGCCTTTGTCATCTTGCGGTACGTTGTGGTCAACTCGGATAAAGACGCGTTTGTCTTTAATCTCTTTCAAATTCCTTATTGTTGCTTTTTCCATGCTTCATTATACTGGTTTTCTTTTTATTGTCCAAATGTTTTTCTGCGGTCTTTTCGACGGTTTGCTGTTGTACATTTTCTTGGGTTTTAGTGTCTTCTAACTCGTACCCGACCATATAGGGGTCGGCGTCTTCGTTATTATCAAAACTTTCAAGCGGGCTTTTTTTGGTAATTTCGACTTTGCTCCGAAGGAACTTTTCGACAATTTCGCTTGGTACACGTCTTACAATAAAAGCCATTATTGCATCTCCTTCAATTTATATCTCCACCCTGTTCATAAGTGCCCTTGAAAGGGTCACTTGGTCAGCATACTCCAGATTAGTTCCGATTGCAAGACCCTGTGCCAACCTTGTGACACGAACCCCGCTTGGTTTGACAAGTGCGGCGATATAATTTGCCGTAGCCTCGCCCTCGACATCTGGATTTGTGGCAATTATAAGTTCCGTGATTTTTTCGTCGCGGATTCGAACAAGAAGACTTTTCAAGTTGATGTCATCTGGGCCTTTTTTGTCAAGCGGAGATATAACGCCATGCAACACGTGATAAGTCCCATTAAAGGCACCGCTTTTTTCAATTGCAATAACATCGCGCGGGTCCCGCACGATACATACCACGTCGCCACCGCGCTTTGCGCAAATATTGCACTCGTCTGCGACTGAAAAGTTACCACAACGACGACAGAATTTTACGTTAGCCTTAACGCTTAAAAGCGCATCGCAAAAATCCTTGGTAAATGCACCGTCTTCTTCCACAATTTTATAGGCGTATCTTTCCGCGGTCTTGTACCCGACTCCGGGCAACTTGGTAAAACAGTTTATAAGTCGGTTTATGCAGTCCAGGTTTTGCACGGATTACACCTTGTATGCTTCCAAAAGTTTTTCGTTAAGTTGGGGGACACAAGTGACAACAATGGTGGCGATTGCAATCGCATTCAAAATAATCGCAAGCCAGGAATAAATACGGATTTTTTTGGATGTGCTTTTAAGGCTTAAAGTGCTTGAAAGAACGCTACTTAATGCAACAAACGGCAAGGATAACAAAGCAATCCACCAACCGTGTTGCGAGAACAGTTGCAAAAAGAATCCCAACACATTCCACGCAATCGCACCGATTGTCATGAACACAGCAACAAACAAAAAGTATTTTTTGTACCTACGGAAAAAATCGTAAACAATAATGCGACGTTGAGTTCGCTTTACGTCCTTGTTTTCGTCTTTAAGATTTCGCCCAAGCGGGGCGTTGCAACGCGGACATTGTTGGTGCAACTCGACCGACTTTGTGTATTCAAAGTCTTTTCCACATTGTTTGCAAATGATGCGACCTTTGATTGCTTCGGGCACATCATCGTGCTTGATTTCAAGGCCTTTATCTTCAGTAACTTTTTTCTTTCCCATAACTTGCATTATATGGCAAAACAAAAGACTTGTCAACCGTTGAATCCAACCTTGCGACCGCGACCGTGCAATCGTCTATCGCAATCTTGTCGGTGCGCTTAAGACATTCCGATACGATTTCGTCGGCAAGTTTTTGAGGCGTCTTGGCCGACGAGTTATTAATAAAGTTCGCAAGTGCCACCCTGTCGCTGAAACTGTCCAAGACTCCGTCACTGCAAATAACGGCATAATCGCCAGGATGAAGGTGCGCCCTTGTGATTTTTGGCACCATTTCCTCCACAATTCCCAAGGGCAAACTGCCCGCCTCTATGACTTCGATTTCGCGGGCGCGCTTTATGAACCCCTCGACCCCACCAACCTTTATAAAGTTGACCTCGCCGTCGCTTAAGGAAAACACCGCAATGTCGACGGCGGAAAAGCCCTCCTGTCCCGTAATAATAAGGAGTTGGTTTACGCTTTCGACAATAATTTCGTTGGGGAAGCCCGCCTTGTAAAAGTTTTCAACCAAACTTAATGCCAACACACTTGCACGCCTGGCCTTTTCTCCCGTGCCCATGCCGTCGCAAACCGACATCATGGTCTTGTCCGATGTGATTTTCAAGAATGAAAATGCGTCGCCGTTTTGCGGATTAAAGTCCTTTGAAACCTGGGCAATGCCAAAAGTCAGGCCATACTTGGGCGCGGTCTTGACGGTGACAATGGAAAAGCCCGCGGTTTCGGCATCATCAATAGTGTCAACCGCCATGCGATGCCCCGCGATTTTCGAGATGACACGTTCAATAGCAAGGTTTTGGGCTTCTGCGCGAGGAACCAAAACACTTACGTTATACTCGCCGTCTCGGTTCTTTGTAATCAAAACATCGCTTGCCACGATACCTGCGCCCAGCAACGCGTCTTTGATTTCGGCGCCTTTTTCGATGTCAAAGACGACCTCGCTTCCAAGTTCCACCGCAAAGTTTTTGCAAAGTCGGTGAAGCCCCGACAAAAGCCCAGCCATCAAGACCTTGCCCGCGTCGGTTTTCATACGGCTTGTCTCTTGGGTTTGGATCTGACTGACATAACTGTTGGCCGAATTTAAAACCGCATTAAGTTTCGTGCACTTAAGCGACATATCGGGCGTGATATCCATAAAATTCACGTTGCCACGCCCAAGTCCGATAAAACACAACTTTTCAAACCCGTCGTCGATATCTTTCGCGGCGTTTGCGTCCCGCTTGCATTTTGGCCGATGCTCGCACGAACTGCACACGTTATCGCAAAGACGGCGCGCAAGCATCTTGGCGCTTTCTTCGCGCGGAACGCTGCCCGTTACAAGATTTTTGTAGATGTTTTGCATCTCGTTGAACACGGAGCCCAAATTATCAAGTCGTCTGTAAACCCCTGCACGATTTTTGTTGATAGTATTTTTGCTTACAAGATAGCCACTTAAAATGCTTTTTGAAAAATCAAAGTATTTGGACACGGCGCGTGGCAAGACAAGGGCACCCAAGCATGCAAGCGCCAATGGTAAAACATCAAACACCCCGTACCCGTAATAGGCCCGAAAGTAAAATCCCAAAACGACATCGGTGACCATAACGGCAATGATACTTAAATATTTTGTACTGCATTTAAAAGATACCGCGGCCATGGCAAGCAATGTATACGTTGAGACATAAATCAAATCAAGGCTCTGTAAACTTGCGCCCAAGCCAAGACACGCCGCGACCACCATTGCCGTGCGCGAATCAAGCATGGACGCAGCAATCAAAATCACAAACACACTTACAAATTTGTGCAAATTAAAATAATCATAACGAAGCCCCATAAGTCCAAGCGACAAAACCACAATAAAAACGCCTGCGCAAATCCGTTGGTCAGGTGTCCAAGGGATACGGCCTCCCCGTGTCCCTGTGGCATTGAAAAACATAAGGCAACTTGCCAAAAACACCGTCCCGATTGCAAAATTTACACCTGCGCTATATAGTCCCAACAAATCGCCCCACGCAAAAAAGATGCCCGCAATATTGCTTGCCATGTATAAAAAGAAAATCACAGCGTATTCAAGTTTATATTTTCGCCATACTTTGCGTGCACCATATTTTTGTTTCAATATCGGCAAGCACCATGCAAGCATAAAAAATGTGGCAACTGCAACGATACTTGCGATGATATCTTGTCGTCCGTCCACCACGAACAAGGAAAACAAAAACACACACAACCCTATACCGACTTTGTTCACACGTAAGATCACACAAGCAAACAAAAATGCAACCGCAAATGGTGCCACCCTGTTATCGACTTTGGCAAAAGTTAAAACCAACAATGCCATCGCAAGCCCTGCGTTAAATGATATAATCTTAAGCCACTTAAGCCTTTGTGCCTTGGTCATAAGATGACAGTATCAAACTTACGACAAAATATTTTGTGTATAGCGGGCGAATAATGACGAATTATGACAAAATAAAAATCAATAATTTTGCGTTGAAAAATCTTTTTTTTATTGTATAATTTGATATGGGACTTTTTTCATCTGATAATACGCGCCATGTGCGCAGGTTACAAAGAATAGCCAATCGCGTCATGTTACTGGAGGACACCTACAAAGCAAAAACCGACGACGAACTGCGGGCAATGACCGCCGAGTTTAAAGAGGCCATAAAAAACGGCAAGACAGTTGACCAAATTTTGCCCGACGCATTTGCGACGGTGCGCGAAGCCGCCGACCGCGTTTTGAATCAACGCGCCTTTTATGTCCAAGTCCTTGGAGGTATCGCGCTTCACCAAGGCCGAATCGCTGAAATGAAGACAGGTGAAGGTAAAACATTAACAAGTATCTTCCCTGTCTATTTAAATGCACTTTTGGGGAAAGGCGTACATGTCGTCGAAGTCAACGAATATCTTGCCAAACGTAACCAAGAATGGATGGGTAAGGTCCACCGCTTTTTGGGACTTACGGTCGGGTACAGCCGTGGCCAAGACGACGGCAAAGAAAAAAAAGCAGCCTATGATTGCGACATCACTTATGTAACATCAAGCGAATTGGGCTTTGATTACCTGCGTGACAACACGGCCCACGACAAGCGTGAACGTGTTCAGCGCGGTCAATACATGGCAATCGTCGACGAGGCCGACAGTATCTTAATAGATGAAAGCCGTACTCCCCTTATCATGTCGTCCCGTACCCAAGACAACAGCAAACAATACCAAATATGCGACAAGTTCGTACGGACTTTGCACGAAGACGATTATGAAATCGACCTTAAAGAACGCGCCGTCCGCTTGATGGAATCTGGTATCGAAAAAGCCGAACGCGCCTTTAGTATTGACAACATAAGTGGCGCCGAAAATATGGAACTTAACCACTTCATCAACAACGCACTTAAGGCGCACCTTATATTCTCGGAAGGCGGCGATTATATCGTCAGCAAGGACAAAGAAATTATCATCGTTGACCAAAACACAGGACGCCAAATGCAAGGGCGCCGTTACAGCGATGGACTTCACCAAGCAATCGAGGCCAAAGAAGGCGTACCTATCCGTAACGAAGACAAAACAGTTGCCACAATCACGATTCAAAACCTGTTCAAGTTATATTCAAAACTGTCGGGCATGACGGGTACCGCGAAAACCGAGGAACAGGAATTTATAAAAATTTATGGCGTCGATGTCGTTTGTATCCCGACCAACAAAGACGTCATCCGCGAAGACGCCGCCGACGTTGTGTTCACGAAACTTGAAAAGAAAATGCAAGCCATACTTGAAGACGTCGAATATCGATATGGTCGAGGCCAACCTGTCCTTATAGGTACGACTACAATCGAAAAATCGGAAGACATTGCAAAGATGTTAAAGATGAAAAAAATCCCCCACAACGTATTGAACGCCAAGCACCACGAACGCGAGGCCGACATCGTCGCACAGGCTGGAAGATTGGCTCAAGTCACAATTGCTACCAACATGGCGGGTCGTGGTACCGACATTTTGCTTGGCGGTAACCCAGAATATTTGGCAACCCAACAACTTAAAAAAGAAGAATATGATGACGAACAAGTCTATAACGCCACAAGTTACCAAGAAACCGACAATCCCGAAATCCACAAACTGCGCGACCATTATAAACAACTGTTTATCCGTTACAAGGAACAAACCGACAAAGAAAAAGAAAAAGTCATCGACCTTGGCGGGCTTCATATTATAGGAACCGAACGCCATGACAGCCGCCGAATCGATAACCAACTTCGGGGCCGAAGCGGACGTCAAGGCGACCCTGGCTCGACCATTTTCTATATATCCTGTGAAGACGAAATCATAAAACGCTTTGGAAAGGACGTCATAGGCGGCGCGTTACGCCTGTTCAGAATGGACGATATACAAAGCCGTATGCTTACACGCATGTTTGAACGCGTACAAAAACGCGTCGAGGGCTATTACTTTGACGCCCGCAGATATACATTTGAATATGACAATGTCCTTAACGGTCAACGCGAATTGATTTACAAAGAACGCAACCAGTTACTTGACGGCGCAGACGTCCACAAGCAAATCCTTAACATGTTCCCCGAAGTCGTACAAAAAATTGTCTCCGAAGCAATCGACACAAGCGCAAACCACACCGAATGGGATTTGGCAAAGGCCAATGAAGTGTTGGGCTCGCGCCTGTTTGGTAAAAAAGTCGAGTACCTTGACAAAGAAAACACCGACAATGCGGACTATACCGAAATCGAGCAAATGGTTTACGACGCCGTCATTGAACAATACGAAGCCAAAGTCAAAAAAATCACAGACGACGGCTTTGACTTTGCGGGCCTTGAACGCAACGTGTTGTTGTCCGTCGTCGATAACAAGTGGATGGACCACATCGACGCGATGGTACAGTTGCGCAACGGCATAGGCCTGCGCGGTTATGGACAACAAAACCCACTTAACGAATATCGTCGCGAAGCAATCGATATGTTCAATCTCATGGTCGAAGCCATAAACGAACACGCCGTATTGTTCTTGTTCAAAATCCAAATCGAAAAACAAGCACGCCCGATGCCTGTCCGAGTCCATGCCAAGCCCGTCTCGGACGCCAGTGCGAAAGGGATCGCACCGACCACTGACCCGTTGTCAACATCAAAGACCCCTGTAGCAACGGCATCCGCGACGGGCTCTTATACCAACACTGGCAAAGAAGTCGGGCGCAATGAACCCTGCCCTTGCGGAAGTGGCAAGAAGTACAAAAACTGTTGCGGACAATAGAGGATAGTCAATTAATTAAGCACCCATATATGCTTTGTAATATTTTTTCTTCTTGGCCATCAACTCTTTGTGCGTGCCCTGCTCGGCAATTTTGCCGTTTTCCATGTAATAGATTATGTCGCACTTTTCAACAGACGCCAAACGATGCGTCACAAAGATTGTGGTTTGTTTCTTGTTGTTCTTCATGATTTTTTCATACACGGCCTTTTCAGTAATGGTATCGGTGGCCGACAAAGACTGATGGAATATCGCCACGTCGGGCTTTTGTAAAACCAAGCGCGCGACGCAAAGGGCTTGTTTTTGACCAAGACCCAACGCCTCGGTGCTGTCCGTCAAAAACGTTTCATAGCCATTTTCAAGTGTGTCGATAAATTCGTGACTGCCCAACTTTTCCGTAACCGCCATTACGTTTTCCGGCAATTCCCGACGCACGCCGTACAACAGGTTCTCTGCAGCCGTGCCTCGGAAAATAAAAGGTTGTTCAAAACAGATACCGACGCATTTATAATAACTTTTGGATGAAATCTCGTCCAAATTAATTCCGTCTACCGTTATTTGTCCGCTTGTAGGGTTTCCAAGTTTCGCCAATAAATCCACAAGGTATGTCTTTCCACTGCCCGCCTGTCCAACGAATGCAACCGACGCGCCCTGCGGAATATCGAAACTGATTTTATCAAGCAACTTTATGTCATGGTCGATGTACGACACGCTCTTGAACGAAAATCCCGTCTTTATGTCGTGTATGTCGATGTGCTCTTTTTGTGTAACGTCTTCGCCGTAATCCAAAATTTCGAAAATGCGCGGAGCCTTGGTTTTTATGCCTTGAATAAGATTCGTCGCCGTTGTCACAATGACCGCGTTCGACAGGAACCTGTTGGAGTACATGATAAAGGCAGGCAATGCACCGAACTCGGTAGGAATAGCCTGCGTAACATACAAAACCCCGAACAAAAACGTGACCAAAAGATACATAAAGTTTTGGATGAACTTGATGTAAACGGAATTGAACGCGGTAGCGGTATCTTCGCCGATTGTGGCCTTGACATGATTTTCATTTATGGCCATGAACTTGTCGCCCTCGTCATCAAGCCCGTGGGTGGTGTAAAATTCTTTTAACGAAAACTTTTGGTCAAGATGTGTATACGTTGTCGAACTTGCTTTTGCATAGTTATAGAAATATTTTTGCGTGCGCTTTGATACAAGCCGAGCCGATATAATGCAAATCGGCAACGAAAGAACCACAACAATCGCCAAAATCCAGTTAATCATGAACATCATAATCGAAGTAGTGATAAAGAAAATCGACAGACGCGCAATCGAATAAAAGGTATTAAGGAATGTCTTTACAATCTCCTCGGTCAAACTTGCAATGCGTCGCGAAAGGTCGCCCGTCGTGAACTTTTGCAAAAACGATACGGGAACAACGTCAAGTTTGCGTTTGACCTCGGTGATTTTCGCGGTCATTATAACGTCCTCGTACTTCAAAATCATGAAGGTACAAAAAACATCGAATAACGCATTTGTGACCGCCAGTATTCCAAAAATAATAAGATACTCGACAACGGACTGCATAGGAACGGGGACATTGGCCGTCTGCATCCACGCCCTTAACACGTTAAACGAGTCGCGCAAGAACGACGGCATAAAGGCATACAGAACAATACTTAAACTTCCTACAATTATGACGCCAAACACGCGCCACTTAAGAATCGAGAAGAATGAAAAAATGCGCAATATGTTTTTCATGCCTTCACCTCCGCCCCGTCAATCATTACGCCAAGCATCGAAGCATGGAACTCGCGATAATCTTTGCTGTCCTTAAGTAACGCCGAATGTGTGCCCGTTGCGGTTATGCGACCGTCCTTAAGGACATAAATCGTGTCGCAACCCTTACAAACCAAACCGTTATATGTGAAAAAGATAGCGGTTTTCTTCTCGCGCTTCACCTTTTGCATCAAGCGTGTAACATGCGCATTGCTTACATGTTCAAAGCACTGGTTAAAGACATACAGATGCGCTGGTTTCAACAAGGCTCGCACAATATTAAGCACATTTTTGTGCCCCTCGGACAAGTTACCGTCCTTGATTTCATAACCCAAAAAGTCATCGAATTGATTGATTATGCTTGTTGCGCCAATGTCTTTAAAAATTTTGATTACATCATCGTCCGTGGCCTGTGGCGCCAAAAAGCGCATGTTGTCCCGAATAGTCCCAGGTACGAACTTGGGGCTTGAATCACAATAGGATATAAAATCGCGACGCCAATAGTTGGAATTTATTTGCGCTATGTCTATATCATTAAAGGTAATGTTACCACCCGTCGGTTCCTTTAATTTGATAATCAAAGATGCAATCATACTCTTACCGCTGTTGACACCGCCAACTATAGAAACCAACTTGCAATCTGGTATATCAATATTAACCCCGTTAAGCGGTTTTTTACCATTCGGGTATTTGAATTCTACGTTCTTTAATTTCAAAACATTTGTCTTATATGTAGGAATTTCTTTAAGCCCGCCCGCGCGTGGGGCTTCGGGCATTATGTAAAATTTGTCCAACCTTTTAACTGTGAAACGAGTCCGTGGCAACACATCAAGAAACCATTGGAAAATTTGATGCGACCCTTCCCAAACTTTGTTTATATATTGAGTCGCAGTATTCAAAATAATAACTCCGTTTGTTTGGGCGGGAGAAAGATTAAAAGCCGCCGCATAGATGATGATTGCAATTGTTATAAGCGTAAATAAAATCGTATGGAATGCATTGCTTAACGCGACACCTCGGTCAAAAGCGATGCCCTGTCGACGTTGCAATCTTACGTACTCTTCAAAGTCTTGGCTTCGCTCTTCGGCCTTACCTAAAATACGGATGTCTTTTGCACCCTTGATTCCTTCTTTGATGTTAAGAAAGTACTCGTCATAAGCGTCCACGCTTGCTGGGATTGTTTTGCTGAATCGCCTTATACAAATGTAGGTAAATACACCCACAAAAGGGATACTTGCAAATGCGAACATTGCATAAACCCAACTTAAAGTGAACAACATTATAAAACTTCCCAAAATTGCAACAGGGAAATAAACAAGAAGAACGATGATGCGTCGGTGATACTTTTTAAGCCAGTTTGCATCGTTCATGATTGTCGGCAAGATTCTTGCGATACCGATTTGGTCGATTTGCTCGGGTTGAAGACGGCTGAACTTTTCGTACAATGAGGCACGCACATTTCCCGCATACTTATTGGTGCAAATTGCCCCGACCCATTCGGATAAATAGTATCCGCCGAACATAACTAAAATAAATCCGAATACCAAAAGGCCTTGCAACACAAGCGGTGTCACTGACGGGTTGTTTGAAGCAAATTCACGCTCGGCAACCTTTGTAACATCTTGCAAAAGAATGGGAAAATAAAGACACAGCCCCTCGTATGCCGCAAGCGCAAGCACGGAAAGCAAAATATATTTTTTTACGCCTTTGTTGTGATGCAAATTTTTCAATAAATCATATTACAGCACTTGCGATAAGTTGCGCAAGCATCTTTTGATATGCGGTCGTTTTAAGCAACTTCTCTTCGGAGGGATTTGACAAA
Organism: Christensenellaceae bacterium; assembly: GCA_031256235.1. Taxonomy (GTDB): domain Bacteria; phylum Bacillota; class Clostridia; order Christensenellales; family UBA1242; genus WQSK01. Next base: position 64,606 of record JAIRQZ010000032.1, read on the forward strand.
AATCCGCACTCGACAAGCACCGACGGGAACGCCGTGCATTCAAGTATATAATAGTCCCCAACCGTTGCACGCCTGTTGATATTAAGGCTGCTTTTGTTAAAGTTTTCTTGAATGGCTTGTGCGTATTCTTTGCTTTTCTCACCTGTCTTGTCAAAAAAGGTCTGTAGACCTCGTACAGCAGGATTTGACGGAAAACTGTTAAGATGTATTGATATCACTAAATCGGGCTTGACCTGTTCGATGATTTTGCGGCGCTCGTCCATATCGCTCCTCTTTTGATTCTTTGCATATGGACTTGCAAGACTGTGTTCATTGGCACGCGTCAATGTAACGCCAGCGCCCCTATGTTCAAACTCGGCCTTAAGATGTTTCGCAATCGCAAGATTTATGTCGCGTTCAAGTGTACCACTTCGACTTGATGCACCGCCGTCACGGCCTCCGTGCCCCGCATCAATCACAATGTGAAAGCCTTCGGACCGCGCATGCACCTGGGCACCCGAAAAATCGAACGCAAGACTTGCAACAACCGCCACGGCAAGTGCGACACATAAGGCAACATAAGACAACTTCCTCACTACAATATATATCGTCGATTTTTGTCGATATTGACAAATTTGGGCAACTGTGATATAATAAAAATGGAGAAATTTTTAATGAACACTACAGGAAGAAAACTTGGAACATTTATCTTGGCTACTACTTTATTACTTGGACCTACAGTAAAAGCAAATGCCGGGCAAGGTCTTTCCCCTAACCACGACACCAATGTCAAAACGGCAATCGAAGACAACAGCCCAATGTGGTATTTAAAAAAGGTTGCGGAATCCCAAGACAGCATATCCACACAAAAAAAAGTTGCCATTGCGACTATCAACGCCAGCATGAACGCAGTAATGAACGCACAAATGATTTGTGCGGCATACGGCCGAGGCAACAATATTGAATTAATAAACCAAGCCTATGACATACTTGACCAGGCATTTGCACAAACCATGGTGTTGGACCAAAGTTTAGCGACTTTGTATTCCGTGTCAAAAAATATAAAGAAGTATGACCGAGCCCAATTAAGCGAAATCGCGCTGTGGTTGCCAAACATGGCAACAAGTACATTTATGACTGTAGACGAAATACGACAAATGTGTGCTATGGCAATCGGCAAAGCGCAACAAGCCACAGCAGGAATCCAAATCCCGCAAACGCAAAGAAAAATTCCCGACAAAACTGTTTAATTCTTTGCAAATTTTTTGAACTTCTTGTTTTGTTTTTTTGAAAAAGCCCTCATGAACCTGTCATGGGCTTTTTTGCTTTTAAAGGTCTTTGCGTGCGGCCACTTTGCATCGTCGGCCTCGGGTGCGGTTTCAAGCACCGACAAATTGCTGATGATGCGTTCAAAGGACTTCATGACGTGGCTGTAAGTAAGTCCGTCGATAAAGCGTTCGTCCTCGGTAATGCCAAGTTCGATTACCTTTTCCGACTTGGTTTGACCTGTTTTCGCGTCAACGACAGGCTTTAACTGTTCTTTACCCATCGTCGCAAAAAACCCGCAGTTTCCAAAGTTATAAAGATGATGCCACACAGGGCCAAGGTGCACGCTTTTCATGTCGCCAAACATCGCACTCGAATGGAAAGGGCTTACCTCGAACATAAACTTGTCGCTTAACATGCCCCATCGGTCGCATAGTCTTAAGGTCCACACAAACAAACGCAAAAGCGGGTTCGGCAAACTTCCAAGGAAACTGTCGACTATGTCGTCGGTCGCATTGGTTCCGCTTATAGCATTGGTAATAGTGGCGTCAAGTTTTTGTTTAATCTCGGCAATAGTTTCTTTGCCCGTAAAGCGACATTTGACGACCGTTTCTTTTTCGCCCGTGCGCAAATTTTTGTGCATGACCAACCCAAAATCCACAAAATAGCGTTGATAAAAATTGCCTTTGACAATAAATCGGTTTAACTCTGGGCGTTGATAAAAAAGCCGTACTATCGTTGCAACGGCTATATCGCGATAGTTGTATTCCATGCCATGTTTGTTTTTTTCGGCAATCCATTCATCCATGTGGCGCGCAAGCAATTCTTGCGTGTAATAGTTTTGCACGTTCGTGCGATTCTCCCCTACAAGTAACGCCCCAAGGCGCAAGAATCCATTAAGTCCTTTGATTTTTAAACCGTCTTTGCGTTTCATGTAATGATGTTACACCCCGCCACGGATTTCCCCAACCGTTTTTTGTGTTTCACGCTCAATGTCGCGTTCCTTTAACGCGGCTCTTTTATCATAATTCTTTTTGCCCAGTGCAAGCGCGATTTCTAACTTCACGCATCCCTGTTTGTTGAAATAAATCCGAGTAGGCACACATGTATAGCCCTTTGCCTTGACCGCGGTGTGTATCTTGCGAATTTCACTTTTATTCAAAAGCAACTTCCTGTCCCGCCTCGTTTCCTGTGTCTTTACATCGCCAAATTGAAAAGGCGAAAAGTGCGCATTTTTCAACCACGCCTCGACAACTCCGTCGGTAACAGTAAAATGTACAAAACTGTCTTTTAAATTTACCGTGCTGGCACGTGCCGACTTGACTTCCCACCCAAGCAACGCGACACCCGCCTCGAACTTGTCTTCAATAAAAAAGTCGTGCCTGGCCTTCCTGTTGTCACTTATGTTCATTTTACACCTATTGCTTTGCGTACGCGGTCAAGCGTTTCCCGCGCAACCCCGCGCGCCTCGACCGAGCCTTTTTCAAGAATCTTTTCAACCTCGGCATAGTGGCTCATTAAATGATTGTATTTTTCACGCATAGGCGCGATTACCTTGTCCATGGCCTCGAATAACTTTTGTTTGGCATCGCCCCACCCGATTTTGTTATCAAGTTCCTTGCCCGTGAAATGTTTGTACAACTGGAATATAAGATGTTCCTTGGGTTTGGCCTCGTTTGGCGCGCTTGAATCCGTAGCAATGCGTTTTACGCACTTTAAAAGTTCTGCACTGTCACAAAACAACGGAATAATGTTACCGTAACTTTTGGACATCTTGCGCCCGTCAAGGCCTTGTATCGTCGCAACATCCTCGCGGATAGTTTCCTTTGGCACAACCAAAGTGTCACCGTACACGGCGTTAAACGACTTGGCAATGTCGCAGGCAATTTCGATGTGTTGCTTTTGGTCGGAACCCACAGGAACAAGATTAGTATTAAACAACAAAATATCCGCGGCCATCAAAATCGGATAATTGTAAAGACCCATATTCACATCAAAGTCGGCATCGCGCTTTTGTTCAATATTCGACGCAATCGCCGCTTTGTACGAATGCGCCCTGTTCATAAGCCCCTTCGGAGTCACATTTGTCAAAATCGTCGCAAGTTCGAAAACTTCTGGCACATCGGACTGGCGGTAAAACACCGTCTTTTTGGGGTCAAGTCCGCACGCAAGCCAAGTACACGCAACTTGCTTCACCGACTCGGCATGGGCTTTTGGTTCGTGAACTTGATTCAGTGCATGGTAATCGGCAATAAAGCAATGCGTACCGCCCATATCAATCATGGGCCTAATCGCGCCTAAATAATTCCCGACATGTGGCGTGCCTGTGCATTTAATCCCAGTTAAAACTATTTTTCCCATACGACATTGTATCATACAAACACCAACTTGACACAAGCGAAACTATGTGCTATATTACGTTAATGGAAAATAAAGAACTCTGGGACACTCTGTCCACCTATATCAGGGATACAGAATCACAAAACAAAAAGGCCATGAAAAAATTTGCTGTGATACCCGAATGGGACTGCAAGACTGCGTTTTTGCAAGGCAAAGCCATAACCCTGTACGAAGTCGGCAACAAAATGTCAAGGCTTAACGGCGACGTTACCAAACTGCGCAAATACATTACACGCGAACAAAGACAAAACGGCAGGGTCTACAGGCGCTATTCCAAAAAGCATTCTGTGACCGACCCTGTCAAAACTGGACTTATATCAAGTGGTCTCACATTAAAAAACATCCAAGCCATTATCGGCGAAAATTAATTTACGATTTTGATGACTGGCTCTTTGCCCGTCGCCTCGTCAGGCCCGAAAACCATGGCCTGGGTTATTCCATATGACGCAGCATATTCAAATGCCTTTGCAAGATTCTTGTTGCCAAGATATACCAAAACACGCTTGCCTTGTTTGCGAAGTCCGTCGGCATACTTTTGCGCCGCCGACTCTGTGCCAAGCGGAATTATCATCAAATCGACAAGGCCTGTCCGCGCGGGCTTATCGCTTCGTTCATTCAAAACGGCCATAATGGGCTCCAGCCCAAATGACATTCCGACCGCGGGATATTCTTTCCCGTTGTCAATAAAGTTCCCAATGATTTTATCGTACCTACCGCCACCACCAAGTGACGAAGTCATATTTGAATCCTTGGCAAAGACCTCCCAAACCGTGCCAGTATAAACATTCAAGCCACGCGCAAGGTTTGGTGTAAATTCGCAATACTTGTTTATGCCAAGTTCCGTTAAATATGTCTCTAATTCCACGACTTCGGGAATCTTGGTCGCGTTTTTTACGTCATTCAAAAGTTTTTCGGCCGCGGGCTTCTCCATATGCTTGCAAAGGTCGGCGACAAGTTCCTCTCTCGACACCTTTGCCATTCGGTCAATGATTGCAATCACGGCGTCGCTGTACGGCAACAACTTGCGGTTGCCATATCTGATTACAGGCGTCACCCCAAGTTCCAAGTAACACTTCACCGCCATCGCCATCATCTCGGCCTCGATGCAAGGCGTCGATATACCAACTGCATCGATATCGCATTGATAAAACTCCCTCGCCCGCCCATTTTTCACGGGTCCGTTACGCCAAACTTTCCCGATTTCATATCGCTTGAACGGCATCTTCATATTCGGGTTGGTCGCAATGTATTTGCAAAAAGGCACAGTCAAATCAAAGCGCAAGCCCAAATCGCGGTCGCCTTGGTCACGGATTTTGTAAATCTCGCGTACAATCTCGGCATCCGCGTCGTACTTATACGTCAAAAGTGGCAAATAATTGACCATAGCCGTCTCAAGTGGCATGTACCCAAAGCCCTCGAAATTGCGTCGCAAAGTATCAAGCACGAAGTTTTGCGTCATCTTTGCTTGCGGACTGGCATCAAACATGCCCTTTGCATTGCTTAAAAAATCATTTTTCACTTCGCGCCCCCTTTGCAATACTTGGCAAATTTTTCTTTGACGGCTTTCATATCAAGCCGTTGCCATAACACGTCAATCTTGTCCAACTTTTTCATCTCAAGCCACTTCAAAACCTTTTGCGATGCGTCTGGAATAAAAGGCCCCAAAAGACTTGTCGCGCACCTGATAATTTCCACAACTTCACCGATGATTTGCACGTCGTTGGTGACCCAAGGCTTGTTATCGGCAAAGTACTTGTTGCCGAAATTGACAAGTTCCATGATTCGCTTAAGCGCCTGTTGTACACAGCCCTTTTCCAAAAGGTCAAAAGCCTCGCTCCCACAGTTATTAATTTCGTTTTGCACATCGCGACATGGTTTTATGTGCGCGAACTGTCCGCCAAACTTGTTTATAACAAACGAAAGCGTCCGATTGACCAAGTTACCAAAGTTATTGACCAACTCACCGTTGACAACATTGACAAAGTCCTCGAACGTAAAGTTGCTGTCCTTTTGGCCACCCGCCTGTCTTAAAAAATAGAATCTAATCATGTCGACATCAAATTCGTTAAGCAATTCCTCGGCCGTCAAGACATTGCCCTTGCTTTTGGAAATTTTGTGCCCCTCCAACGTCACATACTCACTTGCGATAATGACATCGGGCAAATGGTAGTTGGTTTCCTCGTTCGCCAAAATAAGCCCAGGCAAAATCACACTGTGAAACGGGATGTTGTCCTTGGCGTGTATATAGTAATGCAACGGTGGAGTAGCCGATTTTTCACTCGACCAAAATTCTGGCTTCGACGCGCTTAGGTATCCCAACACATTCTCTGCCCAAATATATATTCTCTTGTCGTCCCAGCCATCGCGCGGTATCGGCACACCCCATTCCATGCTCCGCGTAATCGCGCGGTCATGCAAGCCCTCGTTCAAATACCGTTGCGTAAGCCCCTGCGCATTCGCGGTCCACGCGCCCTTGCGTTGGTCAAAAAACTTTTGAATTTTCGGTTGTAACGCCGACAGTTTCAAATAAAGTTGTGTCGTGTCGCGAACAACAGGCTTTGTCCCGCAAAGTTTGCACTTTGGGTCGACAAGGTCCTCGGGCTCAAGAATCTTCCCGCAATGGTCGCACGAATCGCCCTTGGCGCTGTTTTTGCAATGCGGGCAAACACCCTCGACATATCGGTCGGGCAAGTATTTTTTGCACTTCTCGCAATAAAGTTGCGGAGCGGTTTTTTCAAATATGTATTTACCCTTGTACAATTCGCGGTGAAAGTTGCCTACAAAGTCAAGATGCTGTTTCGACATGGTCTTTGAATAATTATCAAAGGTAAACCCAAGCGCACGGAAATCCTTTTCCAACAACTTGTGATATTTTTCGGCTAACTGTTCGGGCTTAATACCCTCTACACCCGCCTGCACCAAAATCGGAGTCCCAAAACAATCGCTTCCCGTAACAAAGGATACGTCGTCGCCCTGCACCCTGTAAAACCGCGCCAAAACATCGGCAGGCAAGCTTGACGCTACGTGGCCGATGTGCAATCGCCCGTTAGCGTAAGGCCAAGACAAACCAACCAAAACTTTCTTTTTCACAAAGAAAGAATACCATAAAAAAACGCCCAGTATAAGCGTTTTTTATTGTTTAATCACAGGGTGTAACATTATCGCGCTTTGCAATAAATGCTTAAGGCTTTGTTTTTTAGGGTGCGCGAACCTTGCGTAAGACGTCGCGTCAAGGAACGGATTGTGCTCGACAACATTTTGGTTGATTTGTTTTTCGATGAACGGCATTAATTCGGTATAAACTTCGTCCACGTGCTTTTTGCTGGAAAACGCACCGACTTGCTCGGAACTGTAACCGCCGCCCTGGCTTTTCACGATGTCAACAATGCTGTGCCCCTTGTCCGCACGGCAACTCGCCCTTATAAGGCCGTCTTTCTCGTGAGCAAAGACTATGGCAATATAAACACCGCGGTGGGACAAAAGTTCATCGGACATACCCAAAACGTCGCGATAGGTCGCGTTAGCGTCTTCGATGTCTTTTTGTGTGATATTCGCAACCGCGAACCTTCCGTCATATAAAAAGTTTTGTTTGCAATTGCGAAAAATCTTTGTGCCCTCGACAGTCTTGTCACTCAACAATTCATTAACACGTTCAGGACTTGCAATATCAAAAATCTCCGACACGATTCTGAATGTCCGCGCCGTTGCATTGTTTTTAAAGTGCCCCGTGTCGGTCATCATACCACCGTACAAAACCGAGGCCGTGCTGTCCGAAACATGAATGTCCTGCTCTTTGAAAATCTCGTACAAAATCTCGCAGGTACTCGAGGCCTTGTCATCTACATAATTTTTGTCGGCATACTTTGGATTCTCGTGATGGTCAATGTTAACCGTGGTTTTTCCGTTTTCAAAAATCGGCAAGTATTTACCCATACGATGCGGTTCAGCGCAATCAAGCGCAACAACCATATCATATTGTTGTAATGGTTCTTCTGGGTTTAATTCATCCAAACGATTATGAAACAAGTGTTCATACCGTCCAAGATTTTCTTTGTCATTATATTCAACAAACTTGTGTACAGTTGCTTCGGGATTAACGTTTCGTATCAATCGGGCAAAGGCCTTTTTGGAACAAAACGCGTCGGCATCAGGAAACTTATGTGTAATAAGTGCAAAGGTCTTTGCACCTTTTATTCCCGCAATCAATTCATCATACGTGTTCTTTTCCATGCACCATGAAGTATACTACTTTCGACATAAAAAGTCAAGTCTTCTCTGACGCAAACCTTTTACAAAAAAGGGTAACCAGCGTACCGATTACCCCAAGCACCAAAACCACATAACCAATCACCACAAGGAACGCCAAATCCTTAACATAGCCCACCGACAAGATAATCAAACCAATCACAAGGTTCAAGATACCGCTGATAAACCCAACCATATCCATTGATTATCCCAATTATTTTGCTTTGTCATACAATGCAATATCTTGTTCGTGCAAAGCCGTGTTCTTGGCGTTTTCAAGCGTAATCTTTTTACGTGTCTTTGGGAAAAGCGCAATAATTTTCGTAACAAAGACCGCGCTAAATTCGAACAAGAACCTTGTAACAAGCAAAAAGGTCACAAAACACCCGATACTAAAGAAAATCCACAAAAATGCTTCCATATAAATTCCTCCCAAGACATAAATATGCATATTGCATTTTTGATATTCTTGTGATATAATAATAGTTGATGAACGATATACATGGCCACAGTATCTTTAGCGCAAAAAATTATCAAAAACGCCTGTTCGAAAACGGGGCAGGCGACGAGAATAGCGCTTTTTTCAACCATGTAGTCAACGACACACAATCATTCGTGGCAAGCCTGTTTATGGAGATGCGTTCGCGCCACACATTATACGAAGGCGAAACCCGCATCATGACGGAAATCCCGCTCCCCGCCGACATAAAATTGCAACCCGTAAGCGTATACGGACAAATCAAAGACTGGCTTATATGCAATGACAATAAAAACATCAAGGTAAGCCAAGCCCTGTTGGCGCATTGTTTCGGCCCAAGTTTCCACTTTGACATATCGTCGCGCAACATTATGCAAAAAGACGGCACCATAACAACCATGCCAATAATGACGGTCACAGGCTCGTCCTACAAGTTCGCAACAAATTATGAACGCTTCGCAAACCACGCAAACGGATATACCGAATACCAATGCCCCGACAAAGAATACCCATCGCCACAAATGCAATACCCACACCCCGCAATCGAGATAGAAAAAAAGAACCGCCTTACAAAGTTCATGTCCAAATTAAACAATATGAAATTAAACTATCAACACCATTAATATATCATTCGGCAATCAGGCAAGACCCCTTCAACCCAATACCAAACATCTTGGCCATAAGCGACCTGCATTTTTTACATTCGTTCTTTTTAACTGTTTCACACGTGGCATCAAGATTTTCCGTTAACATGTTAATCGCATCCTGTTGAGATATAAATCCGTCCCTGGCCGCATTGCAAACTTTTTCCACATTATGGAGTTTTAACACGTATTGCTCTCTCATATCGACGCAATCAAAAAACTCATTCTGGTCTTCCATACTTCATTCTATCATAATTCGACAAAAAAAGCAACCAAATCCATAAAGATTTTGAATGTCAAATATTCACCCGAATTATCAAGCCTTTACTTGCTCTTCTTCTTTGGGCAAAACTTTGTGAACAAGGCAATACTTGCTTGTCCCTAACCCGTGGTATTTGCCTGTAACCGAAGGACAATTCTGACACAAATGGTGTTCGCTTGCACTTTTTGTTTGACCCTCGGGCAACTTAAAGTGTTTAAGACGCATGCTGTTGCAAGTGAACGTTTCTGGCCAATCGAAATTTTGAATATCTTTTGTATTTGCCATACGATATGATAGCACAAACCGACAAAAAACGCAACTGAAATCACTCAACTCCTTTGCCGAAATTGCACTTTGAACAAAGAGTTTGCAAATTCTCGCACACGGTCTCGCCGCCCTTTGAAAAAGGTACAATATGGTCAATATGCAAAACCACCCCCGCATCTGTCGCAGGGCTTGCCCCGCACTTGACACACTTAAAGTTGTCCTTCTCCAAAACTTTATAACGCAACCGCGCCCCAACGGCACGCCTGTCCTTGCGAACCGCCAACAATTTGTGCCACGTCAACAACCCCGCCTCGGACAAAGCGTTATCCCAACCCCCGAACCTGTTATGATATTGCCTTATCGCATACTTCCCATGCTTAAGGTACTTTTTCTTTGTAACACTCTGCATCTTATACCTTTCGGCAATCCTAACAAGGTCGGCAAGTAACCATTCTGGCGGAATCATCCCATGTATCTTCTTTTTTCTAAATCCAAACATGCAAAATAATATCATGTCAGTCTTTGGTTATAACAAAACACTGACAAGATATAATGTGACATGGAAAAAATAAAATCATCAGTAATAAAAGCAGTCCGCTACCACTACCCGTCTTTGGACATCTGGTTTAAAAAGCCAGGCTACTACTCAATCTATCGGTACATCAACGTCCCCGAACAGGTCTACCTCGACTTTCTCGCGGCCCGCTCAAAAGGCGCCTTCTTTACGGAAAAAATCCGCCCTAAATACTATCACATAAAAATCTACGACGTCCTGGCAGGTCATTTTTCAACACCGCCCACGCGCGCCCCAAACCGCCGCGGCTACTAGGCCTCCTAACCAAAATCCAAACCGCATAGGATAACATAATGAATCATCTATATGGTGCGCCGCGAGGCAAGGGAATGTTTCGCGAAAAATTGGCGCGCGTGAGAAAAAGGTGCGGGAGACTCCGTTCGAGGACTCATGCGGGTGGCACGGTAAAAGGCCCCAGCCAAATTTTCAAGAAATAATCCCTTGTCCCGCGCACAACAAAAAAACTCACCGGCGAAGGCGAGTTTTTTAATATCTTTAAACATTACTTAATACTGGGCTATGCCCTTAAAGCACAAATCTAAAAGTTGTTCTTGTCCACCATGTCGTACAAAGACATGTCGACCTTTACAGTGATGTCCGCGTATTTTCCAACGCGGAACTCTCTTTAAAAGGAGGTGATCCAGCCGCAGGTTCTCCTACGGCTACCTTGTTACGCCTTAACTCCAGTCACTGGTCTCACCTTAGACGCCTGTCCCCTCGCGGTTAACTCAGCGGCTTTGGATGCTCCCAACTCCCATAGCTTGGCGGGCGGTGTGTACAAGACCCGGGAACGCATTCACCGTGACGTGCTGATTCACGATTACTAGCAACTCCGACTTCATGTGGGCGAGTTTCAGCCCACAATCCGAATTGAGATGACTTTTTTCAGATTGGCTCGATATTACTATTTTGCAACTGTTTGTGGTCACCATTGTAGCACGTGTGTAGCCCAGAACGTAAGAGGCATGATGATTTGACGTCATCCCCACCTTCCTCCGTATTAACTACGGCAGTCCCTCCAGAGTGCCCAACTTAATGCTGGCAACTGAAAGCAGGGGTTGCGCTCGTTGACGGACTTAACCGAACATCTCACGACACGAGCTGACGACAACCATGCACCATCTGTCACCTTGGAATATTGCTAAACTTTCACCGGTTTCCCGGCTATGCAAGGGATGTCAAGTCCTGGTAAGGTTTTTCGCGTATCTTCGAATTAAACCACATGCTCCGCTGCTTGTGCGGGTCCCCGTCAATTTCTTTGTGTTTCAACCTTGCGGCCGTACTACACAGGCGGCTTACTTATCGCGTTAGCTACAACACGGCGGGAGTCGATACCCGCCACGTTTAGTAAGCATCGTTTAGGGCGTGGACTACCAGGGTATCTAATCCTGTTTGCTCCCCACGCTTTCGTGTCTCAGCGTCAATAATGGTCCAGTTCGCCGCCTTCGCCTCTGATGTTCCTTGTGATATCTACGCATTCTACCGCTACACCACAAATTCCACGAACCTCTCCCACATTCAAGCTCTGCCGTATCGTATGCAGTTTTGGGGTTGAGCCCCAAGATTTCACATACGACGCACAAAGCCGCCTACACACCCTTTACGCCCAGTCATTCCGGACAACGCTTGCCCCCTTCGTATTACCGCGGCTGCTGGCACGAAGTTAGCCGGGGCTTATTCATTGGGTACCGTCATTTTTTTCTTCCCCAATAAAAGAACTTTACAATCCGAAAACCTTCTTCATTCACGCGGCGTTGCTGG